>JAMFSG010000146.1 GCA_026225155.1 Verrucomicrobiota bacterium | reverse complement strand
TCGACAACCTGGATCCGCAGGAACACGAAATCCACGTCGTGTTGAGCAATTACGCGCAACAGGTCATCGCCGTGGAATTGCCGGACGGCTTGAAACTTCCCACCGGCGTGCAGACGCACAATCTCAAAAGCATGAACGCGCCGTTCGCCAGCGGCTCGAATCCGCCCGACGCGATGGTCGTGATTCCTTGCACGATGGGCACGATGGGTCGCATCGCGCACGGTTATAGCGAAGATGTTTTATTGCGCGCCGCCGACGTGACGTTGAAGGAAAAACGGAAACTGATTTTAGTTCCGCGCGAAACACCTTTGAGTTTGATCCACGTCAAAAACATGGAATTGCTCCTGCTCGCGGGCGCAACGATTTTGCCCGCAAATCCCAGCTTTTATTCCGGCGCAAATTCCGTCGTGCAAATCGTGGACACCGTCGTTGCGCGCGTGCTCGACCACATCGGCATTCCGAACAAACTTGCGCCTCGTTGGGCGGATGAAAAAGAATGAACCGCATGAGTCTGGGGGATGATTTGTCGCTGGAAGAAAAGTTTGAACGGGAACAACTTCACCGTGCCGCCACGGACGGAAATATTGCCGAGTTAAAATCGTTGCTTAAAGCCGGTCATTTGAAACGGATCAATGCGTTTGATGATCTGAGTTTGACTCCGCTCATGCGGGCGGCGATGGGTGGAAATGTCGAAGCGGTGAAGTTTTTGCTTGAAGCCGGTGCCGATGTCAATGCGCACGACGAAAGCCGCGTTGGCAATACCGCCATCAATGAAGTCGCGGGTGATGGTTCATTTGAAATGATCGAAACCTTGCTGGAAGCGGGAGCGAATCCGAACATTCGCGGCTGGATGCACCTCAACGCCCTGGACCGGGCGAGAAGCCGCCGCCGGACGCCGGTGATTTACGCGATGCTGGAAGCGGCGGCAAAAAAATTCAAAAACTTGAAATGATTTCAACGATTCAAAAATGGGGTTCGTTCGTGCGGTTTTCGCACACGGTTTTCGCGCTGCCATTCGCGCTCGCGGCCATGCTCGTGGCCGCGCGTGAAAATCGCGGCTGGCCGGGTTGGAAAACTTTCGGGCTGATATTGGTCGCAATGGTTTGCGCGCGCACTTGCGCGATGGCATTCAACCGAATTGTTGACCGCAAATTCGACGCGCTGAATCCGCGCACGGCGAAACGTCATCTGCCCGCCGGCGAAATTTCTTTGTTCAGCGCGATTTCACTTTGCGTTTTGTCCGCCGCCGGTTTGATTGCCGCCAGTTATTTTTTGAATCCGCTCTGTTTTTATCTTTCGCCGCTCGCGCTCGTGCTGGTTTGCTTTTATTCGCTGACGAAACGGTTCACGGATTACACGCACGTTTTTCTCGGCATCGCGCTCGCGCTCGCGCCCATCGGCGCGTGGCTGGCGGTCAAAGGCGCGAACGTTTCGACTTTGGAAATGTTGCAGATGACTTTGCTCGCGTGCGCCGTGATTTTGTGGCTCGTCGGCTTCGACATCATCTACGCGTTGCAAGATTATGAATTCGATAAATCGCACGGCCTGCGCTCGCTTGTCGTCGCGTGGGGACCGAAAAATGCGCTCGGTGCAGCGTTTCTCGCGCACATGATCATGTGCAGCGTATTGCTCGCGTTTGGTTTGCTCTGTCAATTTCGCATCGCCTATCTCGTCGGCTGGTTTTTAATCGTCGGCTGCCTCGTGCTGGAACATTTCATCGCGCGCCGCCGCAGCTTGAATTGGATTAACCTCGCCTTCTTCCGCCTGAACGCACTCGTCGGCGCGATTTTTCTTGTTGTCGTCGCGGCGGAAGTGATTTTCCAAGGCGGATTCAAACTGCGGTGAACTGAAATGAATGAAGAAAGCATGAAATCAGGAATTGAATTTCCTGTTTTCTTGCTTTCCTTATTTGATCATTTGAATTTCCACGAAAAAAAACTTTGTAACATATCTTCAATTTTCCGTTTGAAGTGATTGAAATGAAAAATTCTTTTCAACCGATGTTGGCCGCGTTTGATCTGGGCGGCATGGAAATCATTTTGATTTTGATGGTTTTGTTTGTCTGGTTCGCAATTTTCGGCGGAGTCATTGTGTTCATCGTCTGGCTAGTAAAACGCCAAGACAAAAAATCTTCTGTTTCCGAAAAATCGATTCGAGAAAAAACTGCGCCAAGCAACCCATCGCCGTCCGCTGTTCCGTCAACAAAAACTGTCCAGTCAAGCTGTCCACAATGCGGCACGCCATTTTCATCCGATGCACTCGCCGGATTGTGTCCGGCTTGCTTGTTGAAAATGGGCGCAGCGGACGACACCGTCACGGATGCAAAGCAACCACCATTCATTCCACCGGCAACGGCTGAACTTGCTGCAAAATTTCCGCAATTAGAAATCCTTGAACTCATTGGCAAAGGCGGCATGGGTGCGGTTTACAAAGCGCGACAGAAACAACTCGACCGCATCGTCGCGTTGAAAATTCTGCCGCCAGACATCGGCAGCGATCCGGCGTTTGCCGAACGATTTGCGCGCGAGGCCAAAGCGCTTGCTAAATTGAATCACCCAAACATCGTCACGCTGTATGAATTCGGCGAAGCGAGCGGACAATTTTATTTCCTGATGGAATTTGTGGATGGCGTGAACCTGCGCCAGCTTTTGCAAAACCGGCCGGTTTCCGCGCGCGAAGCGCTCGCCATCGTGCCGCAGATCTGCGATGCGCTGCAATTCGCGCACGACCAAGGCATCGTTCATCGCGACATCAAACCGGAAAATATTTTGCTCGACCGCCGCGGTCGCGTGAAGGTCGCGGATTTCGGACTGGCGAAAATTATCGGCAATGACGGTAGGGCTGACCTGCCGGTCAGCCTCGGTGACAAGGCGGCGCAGCAGCACCGCCCTGCCAACGAATTGACCGACGCGGGCAAAATCATGGGCACGCCGAATTACATGTCGCCCGAGCAAAAGGAAAATCCTGGCGACGTGGATCATCGCGCAGACATCTACGCACTCGGCGTCGTGTTTTATCAGATGCTCACCGGCGAACTGCCCGGCAAACGCCTCGAACCGCCGTCCAAAAAAGTCCAGATTGACGTGCGCCTGGACGAAATCGTTTTGCGCGCGTTGGAGAAAAAACCGGAACTGCGCTACCAGCAAGCCAGCGTTTTGAAAACACAGGTGGAAACGGTGGCGGCGGACGATTTGAATCCAGAAGGCAGAATTCAGAAGGCAGAAGTGGAACCGCGTTTTTCCCGCACGGCTATCGTAGGCGCGATTTTTGTTGTCGTTGCCATCCTATCATTAGGAAGTTCGTGGTTCGTCGGCGGACTTTCGGATGCGGGTCTGTATGAAATATATGATAATATGACGATTCACGAACTGATGTCCGTGATTTTGGCGTCAGTCGGAGCTTTATGTTTATTGCTGGCAACGATTCTCGGTTGGATTGCCATTTCACAAATCCGCCAATCATCTGGAAAAATTTACGGAATGGGACTGGCAGTTTTTGATGGCCTATTTTTTCCGCTGCTGGTGCTGGATGGATCAATAGTCATCGGCACAATGTTCACGGTGCATACTTTAGTGATAAACAGCTTCAGAAATTCGCATTCAGGATGGCCGACTCACGCATGGACGGATTATTGGTGGATTTTATTGCTGGCTCTATTGGCAATTATTTTTTCAAACTTGCTCATCATCTGGTTGGTCTGGCGCGCGGCAAACAAACCAGCATTGACCGGCTCAACTCCGCTGGCCGCCGTAGAATCATGGCTCGCGCTGATGGATGATGGCGATTATGCCGGAAGCTGGGACAACGCCTCAAAAATTTTCCAGCGCGCCGTCAGCCGAGAGCAATGGATGGAAAAACTGCAAAAAATCCGGCAACCGCTCGGGCAAGTCCGCTTGCGGAAATTGGATTCAGCTAGGTTCAAGGCGGCGAACCACATTTTCGTCGCCAAATTTCACACGTCATTTGATGGTTTGCATTCAGCCATTGAAACCGTGTCGTTCACTCCGCAGGCGAACGGCGAATGGAAGGCGTTTAGCTATTTTATCGTTTCTTCGGAAAATGAAACCCGCGGTTGGAAAATTGCCTTTTGGTGCGTGCTCGGAGCCTTGATTTTGATGGCAGCTATTTTTGCTGCCGTGAGCATCATCAATACCATCGTCAATGTTTCGGTCTCAACTCATGCCAAAGTTCAAAACCAGCAAATTCATTCGTCATCTGATTTCTTCATCGGCCAAACGTATTTTCCCAAAGGCGATTCGATTGAGATCACTTCCGTCGAACGGACGGAAAATCAAATGACGGTCAAAGGCCATTACAATCTCGTCAGCGCCGACGAAGCGTCATTGTGGCTGAATATCACGGCGACCAATAATGATGAAGTTCCCAACCAGACCGAACCGCCGCAGAGCCTTCACATTTCCAAAGGCGCGGGCGATTTTGAATTGTCCCGTTCCCAGCTCGTGCCCGGACTACCGCACGTTTCGATGTATGACGATCATCACGCCTTCGCCAGTATCTATTTTGGCAGCGAAGCGGAAGCGCGCGAAGAATCAAAATTAAATTTATCTCCAGCCGGACAAAGTGTTCCGTCGTTAACCTATCAATGGATGTTTTCCCCATCTAACGCAAATTTGATTCTTGCGACTCAACCACCAGTCGGCGGAATCGAATTTGGCCCCGTGATTGAGCGCACGATTCCCGATGACATGCGTGCGCCCGCGTTTTTGAGCCTGCGCGATGGCACGTTCATTTCCCCGCCCGCCGGACTAAAAAATGAACCGTCCAAGGCATTTGCCGACTGGTGGCGCGGCACGCGGGCGGATTTATACGTTGGGTTCATCGGGAAAAAACTCTCGCTTTCCAGCCTTGAGATTGACGGAGCTAAATTTACTGAGTTTTCTTCGAGCGAGTGGGAAAATGCTTCGACGACCGAAGTGACTGAAGCATTGGAAAAAGCCGGTTCGCATCAACCCGTCGTCTCCGGCTTCGACGAACTTTTTCTGCCGGAGTCCGTCGTGCTGCCGGTGACCTTCGCGGTGGAATCACGAACCGGTGAGAAAGGTCTTTTACAAATCACCGGCTTCGCCGAAAACCCGCGCGGCGTAAAGATTCGCTACAAGCTGATTCAAAGCGTAAATTCATCAACGCCAACTGACGACCAAATTTTGACGCAGCAACCACCCGTCGTCGTGGAAACGTTTCCCGTTTCCGGTGCGCGGGACGTTGAGCCGGGCGAAACGGAAATCCGCGTGCGTTTCAGCAAGGAAATGACCGATGGTTCGTGGAGTTGGTCAACGGCTTGGGAAAATTCTACGCCAGAAATGATCGGCCAACCGCATTACGAAGCCGATGGAAAAATTTGCGTGGCGAAAGTGAAACTTGAGCCGGGACGGACGTATGCGTTTTGGCTGAACTCAGAAAATTTTCATAATTTCAAAGATGCTGACGGTCGTCCGGCGGTTCCTTACTTGCTGATTTTCCAGACAAAACAAAAATAAAACCAAACTATGAAAACAAAATCATTGCTCACCATAATTGTTCTGGGCGCGTTGTGCGCTATCGGACACGCGCAGGACATTGATTCCATCGCGCCGGTGGTCGTCAAAACCGTGCCGGAAGCGGGAACGAAAAATGTTCCGCCCGGTGAATACATCGTGCATGTCACGTTCAGCAAGGAAATGACGGACCAGTCTTGGAGCTGGTCCTCGGCGTGGAAAGATTCCGCGCCTGAAATCATTGGCAAACCCAATTACTCGGCGGATCACCGAGTTTGCACCGTGGGCGTGAAATTGGAGCCGGGCAAAACTTATGGCTGGTGGCTGAACAGCGAGAAGTTCCATAATTTCAAGGACACACAAGGCCATCCGGCGATTCCTTATCTGCTCGTGTTTCGAACCGCCGACAAATGAACGACTGATTTGACTCCATCCGATTCAACTCAAGGTTCGTCCGCGCGCGGTGATATTTTTGCCACGACGCATTGGACGGTCGTGCTCGCGGCGGGCAAACGCAGTTCGCCGGCAGCAAAGCACGCGCTGGAAGAACTTTGCCAGACGTATTGGTTTCCGCTTTACGCGTATGTGCGGCGACGCGGTCATGCGAAGGAAGACGCGGAGGATTTGACGCAGGCTTTTTTCGCGCGACTGTTGGAAAAAAATTTATTCAACAATCTCGACAGTGAAAAAGGAAAATTCCGCGCGTTCCTGCTCGCGTCGCTGAAACACTTTCTCGCGAACGAATGGCAAAAATTGCAAACGCAAAAACGTGGTAGTGGTGCGGCGCATCTTTCGCTGGATTGGCGGACGGCGGACACGAAATTTCAAGTCGCGTCCGTGAATGAACCGAGTCCCGACCATGCGTTCGATCGTGAGTGGGCACTGGCGTTGCTGGCAAAAACCATCGGCCGTTTGCAGCGGGAATGTGAAGCGGACGGCAAAACGAAATTGTTCGAGCAGTTGAAAATTTTTCTCACGACCGGCAAAGGCGATTCGGCGCAGGCGGAAATGGCCAAGGTTTTGGGAATGGAAGAAGTCGCAGTGCGCGTGGCGATCCATCGCTTGCGAAAACGGTATCGCCAGTTATTGCGCGATGAAATTGCGCAGACGTTGAACGATGAGAAAATGGTGGATGAAGAAATGCGGGCGTTGTTCGGGGCATTCGGTGGATAAAAATTTTAGACAGAATGAACAGAATTTTCAGAATTCAATTTTGTATATTCTGTAATTCTGTCAAAAATAGAAATCAAATCTTCGTTTTGATACCGCAGGCACGGACGAGGCACCAGCCGCGGATTGCTTCAAAAATGGCGAACAAGCCGGCGGCGACAAAAATCAATCCGAGCCAAAGCGATTCATCCACGAGCACGATGCCGGCAATGAGACAAATCGTCCCGATGACACCGCGCGCGATGCGCCCCG
>JAMFSG010000145.1 GCA_026225155.1 Verrucomicrobiota bacterium | reverse complement strand
ATGACGCTCAAATACGGCGCGTCGGCTGGCCGCGAAAATTTCTGCCCGAAAATTTTCGGCATCCGCTGGATTTCAAGGCTCAAAAATCCTAGGTCGCGCATCACTTCCGGCACGCATGCGGGCACGAGGCCGAGATCTTCGCCGCAGATGAGCATATTCGTGACGCGTTTCAGCGCGGGCAATTTTTGCAACGCCTGACGTTTCCAAAATTCGTCCTGCCGCCGGAAAAAATAATCAATATACAGTTCGCGTAATTTCAACTGTTGGTCTGGCGCGAGATTTTTGAACGACAATGTCTGTTCGATCGCAAAACGAAAATGCAGTTTTCCATCCGCTTCGAGCAAAATCACGTTGCTGATCAGATCGAACAAACCGAGCTTCAGTTTTTTCGTGCGCGCATTTTTCGGCTGCGCACCGAAATGATTTTCCACCTGTCGTTGCGTGACGAATTGCGGTTTCAACGAATAACCGCCGTTGCCGCCGACTTCCAGAAATTCGCGCCGGACAAAATCCGCCTCGTCGCTAAAAATTTCTGCCAGCACAAAGTCATTGATGAACGGTTTGAGGAAACGTTCGCGGTCAAAGAAAATTCCGCGCGCGGAAAACTCTTCAACTTCCAGCGGCAGCGCCGGAACAAAATAACCGAGTATACCTTCGACCGCGTGCGCTGGGCTGCTCCAGATGCGGAAAAATCCGAGAATGTGGTCAATGCGGAACGCGTCGAAATAATTTCCCATCTGCGCAAAGCGTTGCTTCCACCACGCGTAACCGTCGGTGGCCATGCGCGGCCAGTTGTAAGTTGGAAATCCCCAGTTTTGGCCTTTGGCGGCGAATGCGTCCGGCGGCGCGCCGGCCTGCAATTCCATATTGTAAAGTTCCGGCGATTGCCACGCGTCCGCGCCGTGACGAAAAACGCCGATGGCCAGATCGCCTTTCACGACGAGGCCGGCGACGTGCGCGTGCGCGGTCGCTTCGCGCAATTGCCGGTGCAAATGGAATTGCACGAAATAATGAAAAGCGACTTCGTCATTGCCCGCGATCAGCGGAGCGATTTTTTTGGCATCAAATATTTTATGTTCCGGCCACTGGCTGAAATCGGACGTGCCGAATTTATCGCGCAAAAAACAAAACGCCGCATAGGGCGAAAGCCAGTGTTCGTTTTCGGCAAAAAATGTTTTGTAATCCGCGCTGCCGAACGTCGCGTTTTTTTGCAGCGGAAAAATCTGTTTGAGAAAACCGGTTTTCGCGCGCATCACGGCTTCGTAATCCAAAGCTTCCAGCGCATTGAGCCGCTGGCGTTCGGCTTCGAGCGATTTCAATAATTTTTTATTTTTTGCATCGGCGATCGCGGCGAGGTTCAGATAAAGCGGATGCAGCGCGAACGCGGAAATCGCGGCGTAAGGATACGAATCGGTCCACAAATGCGATGCGCTCGTGTCGTTGATCGGCAAAAGTTGGATGAGTTTTAGCCCGACGCGTTTACCCCAATCGGCGAGCGGTTTGAGATCGAGAAATTCGCCGGTGCCAAAACTGTTTTCACTGCGCAGGCTGAAAACGGGAATTGCCACGCCCGCGCCGCGCCAGGTGTCCGTCGGCAAAACTGCAAAGCCATCGCTGACGAGCGTGTGTTTGTTCGGTGCGACGTTGTCGGCTAAAATTCGATTTTCACCAGCTTCAAAACTGACGAAGGAATTTTTTTCGACATCAAAAATTCCATATTTATAAACGAATGGAAAAGATTGTCCGCGCAGATCCAGTTGCACGTTGAAATAATTTTCACCGTTCGTGCGGCTCAACGAAATTGGCGATTGCGTTTGCCAGTTTCCAAAAATTGAACCTTCGCCGAGCAGGCAAAGCGTCTGGCCTTTTTGCAGCAGTGGCACTTTGACGTGAAACGTGTGCGTAGGATTTTTGGGCGCGGCGGTTTTGACATCGGTCAAATTTCCGGCGAGCAAAACTTTTTGAAATGGCTCGGTGTAAAAAGCATTTTCATGAAAACCGGCAACGTTCCACGAATCAATGACGAGCAATTCTTCGGCGTTGAAATTTGCGGGAACGAGATGCCGGTCACGTCGCGGTATGAGTCGACGATT
>JAMFSG010000144.1 GCA_026225155.1 Verrucomicrobiota bacterium | reverse complement strand
TTCTGCGCAACGGTCGTGACGAGCGACTCCACCAATTCCATCATCGTCTCGTAATCGCCGAATGCCTGATACGCCTCGAGCATGGTGAACTCGGGATTGTGCTTGCGCGAAAGGCCCTCGTTACGAAAGTTTTTGCCGATCTCAAACAGTTTATCAATGCCGCCGACGAGCAGTCGCTTGTGGTAAAGCTCCAGCGCGATGCGCAGATAAAATTCGCAGCCGAGCGCGTTGTGAAAAGTCTTGAACGGTTGCGCCGCCGCGCCGCCGGGAATCGCCTGCATCGCGGGCGTTTCGACTTCGACATATTTGCGTTCGTGGAAAAAATTGCGGATCTCGTGGATGATCGCGCTGCGTTTGAGCATCACGTCTTTCACGTCGGGATTCGCAATCAAATCAAGGTAACGTTGGCGGTAGCGGATTTCCGTATCTTCGAGTCCGTGCCATTTCGCGGGCGGCGGGCGCAAAGATTTCGCGAGGATGGTGAACGATTCGATCTTGATGCTCGGCTCGTTGGTTTTGGTGCGGAAGAGCGTGCCGGTGACGCCGATGAAATCGCCAAGGTCGAGGTGCGTGAAGGTGTGAAACAGATCATCGCCGAGCGTATTTTTTTGCGCGTAAACCTGGATGCGTCCGCTCTGGTCGCGCACGTCAATGAACATGGATTTGCCCATGTCGCGGTGCGCGGTGATGCGGCCGGCGACGGAAACTTTCGCGTGTTCGGCGAGTTCGCCGCTTTCAAATTTCGCGCGCGCCTCGCCCGCGCCGCGGTCGGGCGTGAATTTGTTTTGGAACGGAAAAATGCCCTTGGCCTCGAGCGATTTGAGCTTGGCGCGGCGCTGTTCGATCAGTGAATTCGTGTCGTCCATTTGAACGGCAGATTAAACCAGAAACGCAGCGACAACGCACGCAAAAGGTGCGTTCGACGGCGGCTTTCACATATGAAACCAGTTATATTCGTCGTAAAACGCGGGGCCGTTGGTGGCGAATTCGACGATGAGCATTGTGAGATTGAGCGCGGCCAAGACGAAAAATTTCACACGTAGATCGAGGCGGTTCAAAACGTGGTCGAGACCGCTCACGAACAAAAGCATGAACGGAATCAACGCGCCGAGTGCGAGCCGTCCGCTGACGAGGTAAGGAAAATTCCGCGAAGGATAAACGCAATTGTGAAAGTCGAACCGGATGGAAATATAGGCCATGAAAACGATGAGCGACGCGCAAAGACAAAACGAAAACCAGAGGGCGCGGTTTTGCGGTTGCAGCGCGAGCCGCGGCGAGCGGATGATTTTTGCCAGCGCGACCAAAAGCAGGGCGATGGTGATAAATTCGTAAAACGAGTTCACACCGCGCAAAGATAACGGCTGCCGGTGCCAGGCCATTTCACCCTGCCAGAATTCCGAAATGAAATTGGACAAAAAAATCCATACGCCCTGAAATGAAAAAATCGGATGCTGAAACCATTCGGCAAAGGGCTTGTTCGTCCAGCCCCAATATAAAACCTTGGCTTGTGAACCGGTGAGGTCGCCGAAATTTTTCCGGCACCATAAAATCCAGGCCAGCGCAGGCAACGCGGCGCAGACGGTCAAAGCAGAAAGTGCGGGCAGCGCATTTTTAAGTTTTTCCGCCCGAACCAAATGCGTGATGAAAATTGCCAGCGCCGCGATGGAAACGGCGAGCAAGGGCACGTTGGTCATTTTGGTCAGAAACGTTGCGGCCAATGCGAGACCGGTGATGACACCGAGCCGCCAACTGAAATTTTCAGCGCGGAAAAATCGGAGCAGGCAGACAAACGCAATCCCAAAACAGAGCGGCGACAGGATGTCGTTTTGCACGGAATAAAATGCGCTTTGCGGCATGAAGGCGATGAAAGCCGGAACGGCCACGCGCGGAAAAATATTGCTAGGAAAAACTTTCTTGGCCGCGAACCAGCCGAGCCATACGAGCAGGCAGATGATTGGAACATTCAAAAAGTGCAGCGCGTAAAGTTTTTGGCCGTCGCTGAATCCGAGTCCGCCGGCCAGCCGCCAAACCGCACCGGTAAGCGCATAATAAAGCGGCGGCTGCGAGCTCTCATAATTAATCCAATTTGCTGCCGCCTGATCCGTCTGCACCATCATTTTTTGGGCTTCCGGCGGAAGCTTCCACGGCTGCGGCACCAGCTCTTCATCATTTGTCCCGGTGGCCAGATAAAATGGCGAAGAGTAAAGCGCAACGTAAGGTATGGATTCGTCCGAGTAAGTTTCCAGATGCCGCGGAATGGCAGCATGGGAATATTTTACGACGAGGTCGAAGTGCACCAGCTCGTCAAAATTATTGAAAAACGGAAACGCGGCGGCGTAGATGAAAACGTGGATGGCGGCGAGCAGGCACAGCAACCAAACCATTTTGGTTTCGTTGCCGGCGGAAGATGGTTTGGCGGAATTGGAACCGTCGTTGTTCACTCGTGAATCAAGCCGTAAAATTTTCGACAGTTAATCACAAGGCGGCGGTTTTGCACGCGCAAACAAACTTGCCTTGAAAACGGTTGCGCCTAGCATTTGCGAAATCGCGGACGAAAATTATTCATGATCCGGTCATTTGCATTCACGACGCAGGGCAAGCTGCACAGCAAGGACATCGAGCCGTTCCTGATGCCAACGTTGTTGGCGGATACGAATCTTTTTCTCTGGGTTGATCTGGAAAATCCGGCGACGGAGGAATGGAAATCAGTGCTCGAAAAAATCTTCCATTTTCATCCGCTCTCGATCGAGGATTGCGTGCAACCCAGCCCGTCGCCGAAAGTCGAAGAATATTCGCCGAGCAAGGAAGGCGATCTGTTCACCGCATATTTATTCATGGTGATTCACGCGGTGGATTACGACCGCAAAGACGGGCGTTTCGCGACGAGCGAACTGGATTTTTTTCTCGGCAAAAACTTTCTCGTCACGTTCCACGAAAAACCATTGCGCAGCGTCACGACCGTGGAAGAACGCGCGTGCAACGGCACGATGGGCATCGCACGCGCGCCCGACCGCGTGGCGCATTCGTTACTCGACACGCTCGTGGATAATTACAAACCCGCGCTCGATGATTTGGGTTTGGAAATCGCCGACTTGGAACAACAGGCGTTGGAAAAACCGACGAAGGAAACGCTCAATAAAATTTTACAGGTCAAAAAAGAAGTCGTGCATCTGCGCCAGATCATCGGGCCACAACGCGAAGTTTTGGGAAAATTTGCGCAGGGCGAATTCAAATTAGTTCGCCCGCATCTCGTGCCGTATTTTCGCGATGTTTATGATTCGCTCGTGCACATCGGCGAACTCGCGCAGAGTTACACGGATTCGCTCACGGGAATTTTGCAGGTGTATCTGAATATGTCATCCAACCAGACCGGCGAAGTGGTGAAACTGCTCACGCTCATCACCGTCATCACGACGCCGTTGATGATGATTGGCACCTGGTATGGCATGAATTTCCACGACATGCCGGAGCTGGATTACAAACACGCATATCCGATCGCCGTCGGCTGCACCGCCTTATCCACGCTGGCGACGTATTTATATTTCAAAAGAAAGAAATGGTTCTGAAAACTGCGTTTGGTTTTCGACTCAAAGAAATTTCCATTCGCTGAACATCGCAGCCTGACCGAAATAATTTTGGTTCGCATCCAATAAGTTCCAAACTGTCGCGCGGGAAATTTTGAAACGGCGGCCGGTTTTGGAAATGCGCACGCCGGAATAATCATCAATGAAACCGTTTTGCGTGACGGCGGCGAGCAGGCGCGCGCGTTCCTCGCGGTTCGGCGCTTCAGCGGTCAAGCGCGACGGCGTGCGCGTTAGCTCATCCCACGACATTTCCCAAAGCGAAAGTGCGGCGCGATTGCCATAATTCAAAACTGGATCAGTTTCAATTCCGTGTGAAACGAGAACGAACGGCGCTTCAAAAATGTAGCGCGACAATCCAAGCGGATTAAAAAGGCCGGGCAACAAATCGTGCTTTTTCCATTTCAGAAAACTGCGCGCCAAAATTGCCGTGTGCGTGATGATTTTTTGGTCCTGCCAAATTTCTTTCACACAGCGATGGTGAATTTTTCGGACGCGGCGGGCAATGCGTTTTACGGATGGCGGCGGAAAATTTTTGGTGTAAGCTGCTGAGAATTAGAAAGTAACCATGGCTGGAAAAACTGAAATTCCTGCGGCGCTCAAGGCGGATTTGCCGCCGACAAAATGGGGCAAAATTCTCGCGGCCACGCCGGTCATCATGGCCGTCATCGCGACGATGCTCGCCGGCCTTGCGTCGAGCGAGATGACGAAGGCGCAATACGATCGTTCGCTCGCCGCGCAAATCCAGTCCAAGGCCGGCGACCAGTGGAGTTATTATCAGGCAAAAAAATTGCGCAGCGCGTTCGCGCATAATTCGCTCGATTTGCTCACGGCTGCCGGCGAAACGCATCCGCTCGACGCCACGGTTCTGGCTAAAACCGATGACGCCACGATCGCCGCGTTCAGCAAAAATGAATTGCCGAAAATTGCGCCTGCGAAATTTTCCGGCAATGTGCAGACGGCTTTGAATGCTTTGGAAAACTCCGCGCCCGAAACGGAAATTTCCGCCGATCTCGTCAAAGTCAAAGATGGAGATTTAGAAGATGCATTGAAATCCGCGCAGCAAGCCGCGTTGGATTTTGACAACGTCACCAAGCCGATCAATAAAAATTCGGACAAGCTCGACGACGTTTTGATGGCGGGTGATAACGGCGCGTTCCGCAGTTTCAGCGCGGCGCGGCTGCGTTACACGGCGGCGCGTTACGATGCCGAATCGCGATTGAATCAGGTGATCGCCAGCGTTTATGAACTGCAAGTGCGGAAGAGCAATGCGTCCGCCGAAAAACATCATGCGCGCAGCGGGAAATTTTTTTACGGGATGCTTGCCGCACAACTGGCGGTGATCATCGCGACGTTTGCGATCGCGGCGCGGCAGCGGAATTTTTTGTGGTCGGTCGCGGCGGCGGCGGGTTTGGCGGCGATCTCGTTTTCCGTTTACGTTTTTCTTTACGTTTGAACGGCGCGCGCCGTCAGCCGGAATTTTCCCGAAGCGGCGGGAATCAAAGTTTTCATCGCCTCGGTTTTGATCTCAAAATCGAGCAATGATTCCAAGCGCGAAACAACTTCGCGCAGATCATTTTCCGTCGGCGGATTGGCGTCCGGCACAAAACGCAAAGTGCCGTTGCCATTTTCTTCCTGCCGCAATTCGTAATGCGCGATGCCGTTTGTGCCAGCGAAGCATTGGTCCACCTGCCATGTCGTCAAGCTTTGGCCGTCGCGGGATTTGAGCGCGTCGCGGGCGCGGCCGTGGATGACATAACTGTTGCCGTAAGGTGTTTCGATCTTCTGTGCGAGGTCGCCGATGCGATAACGCACCAGCGGCATGAAATCATTCGTCAACGTCGTCACGACCAACGCGCCCAGGCCGCGCGCATCCGCATCCACGAGTTCCAGAAACGCGGTTTCATAGGCGGGCTTCATTTCGCCGCGCGTATTTTCCATCAGCAGGTGACCGGTTTCTGTCGAACCGTAAAGATTGAAGATCGGCACGCCAAAAACGCGCGCGAGAATTTTTTTGTGAACGACGCTGACAAATTCGTAGCTGCACAAAATGAATTTCAGCGACGGAAATTTGATTCCATTCTGTTCGCAATAAAGCGCGAAGCGCATTCCGTGAACGGGATCAACGTCGAGAAATTGCGGCGCCCAATCGGCGATTTCCGCCGCCATGTGCGCGAGTTCAGCTTCACTCAACAAAAACGGAATGCGCGCAAGATTGACGAACAATGCATTGCCGATTGTGCGTTGATCGCGCGACATCCAGACGGTCGGGCAGGTCAAACCGTTGCACGCGGGCGACGTGATGGTCGCGCGGCGGATGCCGGGATATTCGTCCAAAATTCCAGCGACAAAATCATTCAAGCGCAACGCGGTTTCTTCCTGCGCATCCCACCAGCCGCGTGCAAAGATCACCGGCAAGCGTTCTTCCGAAGTGCCGGAAGTATGCTCGAGTTCGATGAGATTTTTTTCCAGCAATGTTTCGACCGTTTCGTTGCCCGGCAAAAAATTGCGCGGAAAATCCGTGCGCATTTCGCGCTTGGCGATCACCGGTAATTTTTTGAAACAGTCCAGCGCGAAATTTTTACATTCCGCGCGGCCCAAAGAATTTCGGTATAAAGGTAGATTACGCCAACGGGGCAGGAGTTCTTCCAGCCGCGCGAGTTGACTCGTTTCGCGGATGACTTCCGGAGTCGCAAGCATGCGCGCAATATACATGAGATTGCGCGGAAGCAAAACGGCGGCGACAAGTTTTTTGCGCGCCGGCAGGTTCACCAAATCGTCTTCAGCGGCCACGCTTGCAGTCTTTTTATCGTCGCGGTTCCGCCGTGGGCGCGGACTTCGACAACGGCGTCGGGCTTGAGCGGTGAAATGATTTTGGTGACGCAGATTTTGTCGTTCACAAAAACTTCCAGCACGGAACGGTCAATGAAAACGTGCAGGTTCAATTTGCGGTCGTTGCCAGCCAGCGGCACTTGGGTATCGAGCACTTGGATTTCCGAACCGCTGAAGCTGATGAGATTTGGAATGGAATCATGCGCGCCGTTTTTGACCTGCAGTTCAAAATTGGTGGCGGATTGCAGGTCAACTTCCACTTTAATTTCGAGCGTGTTCGTTTGCGGCAGCCACAAAATTTCGTTGTTGTGGCCGAACGGCAAATCAATGCCGATTCCGGTCGGAGCGCCGCTGTCATTGTTCAAATGAATGTCGCGCCATTCCATTTCGGCGCAGCGCAACTTCGTCAGTTGCGGCGCGGGGTTTTGAAGCAATTCTCCATCGGGTGACAAACTCAATTGGCGCGGCAAGCTCAAGCAGCCGTTCCAGCCGCGACCGCCGGGAAAATCTTTCACCCAACCCCAAACGAGCCGGCGTCCGTCGGGAACTTGCATCGTGTTTGGCGCGTAGAAGCTGGAGCCGTAATCCAAAATGCCATTCGTGCGCGCGGTGAAGCGACAAGCGGCCGCGTCAAAATCGCCGACGAAATATTGCACGCGGCCATAAGGTGAAAAAAATAAAACCCATTGATCGCCAAGCTTGAAAAAGTTCGGGCACTCGGCGGTCGGCGCATTCGTGACCTCAAACAAGACGCCGCGATATTTCCATTTCGTCAGCGCGGAGTTTTGCGCTTCGTAAATGTTTACCGCCGCGTCGCCGTCTTTTTTCAGATGGCCGCCCGCGACGAGAAACGTTTTTTTGCCATCGTGAAAAATGAACGGATCGCGCCAGTCGTATATTTTTGTGCCGTCATTCACATTTTCGGACAAGACCGGATTCACCGGCGTTTTTTTCCAGGTGATCAATTTTTTGTCACCGATGGCCGCCCATTGCACGGCTTGATCGAATGCGTTTTTGCCGATGCCGATGCTGGTGTAAAATGCCATCGGCTGGCCGTTGCCGTTGATCGTGCAACAGCCGGACCAGATGGATTCTTCACCGAGTTCGGTGCTCGGCCAGAGTGCGATGGGCAACGGTTCCCATTTCACCAGATCACGGCTGCGGACGTGGCCCCAATATTTGATTCCGCCGGTGTCGTTGTCCGGCGTGAGTTGATAAAACAGATGATAATACCCTTTGTAAAAAATCGGACCGTTCGGGTCGTTCATCCATTGGGCGGGCGAGGTGATGTGAAAAATCGGATGCGCAGGATCGGCTTGTGCGCGCGGGACGGCGGCTTCCATCGCGGCGGTGGCACGGACGATGGCTTCATTGGTGCCGGCTCCGTGCGAACAAAATGGCGCGAGCAAAAAAACAAGGATGACGGAGGTGAAAATGCGGCGCATAAAAATTGGTTTGGCTGCGGCGATGTTGCCGCGTATGAAAGCGTTTAGCAATCGCGCCGATATTCTGGCTGGATTTTCCCTGGGGACTGGTGGGACGCTCGCCCCACCAGTTGCTTTATTCCCGCTTCTGGCCAAATAATATTTGGCGTTCTTCACCACGGACGTTCCAGGTCGGGACGTTTTTTATGCGGCGCTTTCTTTTGGCTCAACGTCGTCAAACTTTCGGAGGCTGCGTTATTTTTTTTTGCTTCGGCAGTGATCGCATCCATCGCTTCGCCGATTACACCGAGCAACGCGGCGCGACCTTGGCCGGCCACGGCGGAACAGGTGAAATATGCCGGCGGTTGCACAAACCACGGGGAAATTTGCGCCATGAACGCCGCGATATTTTTCTCTGCTTCGATCGGCAAATTTTTGTCCGTCTTGGTGAAGACGATGACGAACGGCACTTCATTGCGCGCGAGCCATTCGAGAAATTCGAGGTCAATCTCCTGCGGCGTCAAGCCGGAATCAATCAGCGCGAAGACGTGGCACAAATTCGTCCGGTTCTTTAGATAATTGGAGACGGCGTTGTTAAAACGCCGGCTGTCTTTGCGCGAGCCTTCGGCGAAACCGTAGCCCGGCAAATCCACGAGCCGCCACGATTGGTTCATCACGAACATGTTGATGAGTTTGGTGAAACCCGGCTTGGGCGAGACGCGCGCCAGGCCGGCCTCGCCTGCCAGAAAATTCAACAGCGACGATTTGCCGACGTTCGAGCGGCCGATGAACGCGAATTCTGGCATGGATTCATCGGGGCACGAATCCAAGTCCGGTGCGCTGCATTCAAAAGTGGCGGATGAAATATCCATAAAATCTAATGGCAATTGTCGCAGTTAATTCATTTTGCTGAAACAAACATTTTCGGCAAGGCGGCCGCCAATGCTAATTTTGATTTCACAATTTAGAAAAAAATCCCGGAGCGGCCGCTAGGCCAACTCCGGGATGAAAAGTGAAATGACGTCGCTTTTTTATTTCACTTCAATCGGACGGATTTTGATGTTGCGAAAAGAGACGCTGCCGTGGTCGCCTTGCAAGCCGATGAAGCCGACGTCGGATTTCGCAAAGCCGGGCATGCTATTGAATTTGCTCGCAGCCACGCGCGCGTTGAAATCGTCGCTGTGCAGGACGTAGTCAAAATATTTCACGCCATTGACATCGTGCTCGCAATGCTCCGGCGTGACGAGCAGGCGGATGTGGTTCCACTGGCCGACGGGTTTGGTGGCGTCCAGCGTTTTGCCGGTGGCGGGATCAACCGGCGGTTGATAGAGTGCATAGAGCCAGCCGCAACGGATTTTGTCCGCGGCTTTTTCGTTGTCTTCCAGTTGAAATTCCGGGCCGGTCGCCCAAATCGCGCCACCTGCATCGGTGACGTGATACATGATGCCGCTGTTGCCCGCCTCGGAAATGTTGTAATCCAGTTGCAGTTCAAACCAACTATATTGGTTGGAGCTGACGAGGTCGCCGGCATTGTGCGGATCAACGCAGACGAGCGCGCCGTCTTTGACCTGCCAACCGGAACGCACGCCGTCGCGTTTGAAATTATGCCAGCCGGAGAAATCCTGGCCGTCGAACAGCAATTGCCAGCCGGCGGCTTTTTCCGTGCGCGACAATGTGTTGGGTGCCGTGCAGGAATTTGTGCAATGCGTGGCGCAACCGGCCAAGGTGAGAACCGAAGCGGCGAGCGCGAGGGAAAAGAATTGTTTCATGGTCGGGAAAAATTAGACGAACGCCGCCGCGACGACAACCGAAAGATTTTCGATTGACGATTGACGCGTCAAACGACCTGCCGCGCGTCAATCGTAAATCACATATCGTAATTATCAGTGCTTCACTTCCACCGCCTTGCCCAGCGGCTGGCCGATTTGTTTGAGCAACTGCCCGAACCACTTGGTTTTGATGTCGAACGGTTTGCCGCCTTTGATGCGTTCAAATTCAATTGCGCGAAGTTGGTTGCCGCGTTCTTCGTCTTCGCCCACCACGCCGCCTTTGCCGGCGAAGGCGCATTGCACGGCCTTGACGGCGCAGCGTTTGATGAGCTTGCGGTCGGCGGCATTCGCGGCGGCGGCGCGGCTGTAATAACCGCTCTTTTGCACGAGCGTCTTTTCCGCGCCGAGCAATTCTGCGAATTGTTTGGAGAACCAGGAGCCGACATTCACTTTGTCCAAACGCACATGGCCGAAGGCGTCACGCGGCACTTCTTCGCCGCGCGATTTCATTTCCACGACGATGGATTCCACGCCGGCACCTTCGGAGATGAACAAATTCACACAATCATGCTTGTCCATGATCTTGCGCAGGCGGGCGGCTTCGCCCTTGATGTCGAGCGCCATTTCAGGAATGTAAATGCCGTGGACTTCGCGACGTTGATGGCTCAAACCAAGCTCCGGCACAAAGTTCATTTCTGCCGTCAGTTTGGAATATTCCGCCGCCGTCGCCGCCGTGAGCCAGCCGCAATTGCGTCCCATCACTTCGTGGATGATCAACATGCGCGGATTCGCGTTGTGTTCCGAAACGACGTTCGCGAAATAATGCGCGCCTTCTTCGGCCGCTGTCCATGCGCCGAGACTTTGGCGGATCGGGATCACGTCGTTATCAATCGTCTTGGGCATGCCGACGACCGTGAGATTGTAATTGTTCGTCTTGAGAAATTTCGCGAGTTCGGCGGCGGCGGTATTCGTATCATCGCCACCGATGGTGTGCAACACGTCCACGCCGTCTTTGATCAATTGGTCGGCGGCAACTTTTTGCGGGTCTTGACCTTCCTTGACGAGCCCGCGCTTCACGCAATCTTTTATATTGGTGAGTTTCACGCGGCTGTTGCCGATCGGACTGCCACCGTGCTCGACGAGCGCCTTCCAATTCTTGCGCGCCGAAGCGGTCACCTTCAGGCTCTTGCCCTGCAACAAGCCCATGTAACCGTTCACATAGCAGATGATCTCCACTTTCGGCGCCTGATGCGTGTAGGTTTCAATCAGATACCCGATCGAGGCGCTCAAGCACGGAGCCAAACCGCCTGCGGTCAAAATGCCAACTTTTTTTACCTTCTTGCTCATAAATAATTTTTTTTGGAAATGCACTTTTCGAAAAAGGGGGCCAATCATTTGATCTTACTGTTCGAGAAGCAAACCCCAGTCGGCGAATGATGTGGCAAGCGCGCTTTCAGCTCAACTTCAAACCTCGTCGCGGCTGGTGTCATAAAAAGCAAAGTGGGTTTAATCGAATTAATTCCAGAAATGAGGCGTCAAGCCTGTCCTGTGCGGCTTCCCATCAGATTTTTGAAACAGGCTGCAAACGGAAAAATAATTGGCGTATTATTTTTTTTCCGGCACCAGATCTTTGCCCGGTCGTTTTTCCAGCCAGTCGCCCAGCCACGCGGTGAAACGTTTTTGAGTTTCAAGATTGACGTGGGAAAGATCCTTGTAATCAGCGGCGGTCTCGACCGGCATTTCATTGGCGGAAACTAAAATAACGTTGCTGTGACGGACAGCTACTTGATTGAGAAAGGCTGACATATCAGAGTGGAATGACGGATCAAGTTCTCTTTCCAAAAGGGGGTTGGATTGCCCGACGAACAGAATGACGCGCCGGTTTGCTTTTTGACAGCGACCGATAAAGTCTTCAAATGCCTGTTTTTGAAAATCAGACGAACGATCGTTTTTATAAATAACGACCGTTGCTTTTGCCCGTGCTGGAAGATCGTTCGTCAGCCCGGAGTCATACTCCACCTGTTTCAGATTTACTGTGGCATCACCAAGAACTCGTTGGGCCAGCATATCGCGACAACGAAAGAGCGGCATGACATCGCCGAGGATTCCGTAAAAAAGTTTCTCATCGGGCAATTGATGAAATGCGCCCCGTTGGATGAAGTAAGGGACATCGCGGAAAGAAAAAAACGGCGAAATACTCTCCCCTTTGGTTTCGAGATAAAAATATCCTTCCGTAACGTAGCAGATGACCAGTTCGGGATTGGCCTTGCGAATTTGCCGCTCGACTACGAGGAGATCGAAGGCCTGACTGCCCGGCCATTGTATTTCAGTCGTCCAAATTCGATTTCCGAGCATATCATTCAATTGGCCTTCATCCATCTGCGCGGCCGTCTGGCTGTTGCCCAGCAATACCGCCTGGTGCCGGCCGGGATATTCATTCATGATGATGCGCTTGATTTCGAATTGCATGAGGTTTTGAAAGCCTGCACCAGCCCCCAACAAGCCCCAAAACAAGGCAGTGTTGGCCGCCGCACCAATCCAGATATTAAAAAAAATGAAACCGGCGAGGCCGTGGATCGCCCAGCGGCTGCGGGCGAAAATATTTCGCCGGCCGCGCCACTTTTCAAAGAGCCAATGCGCCATGCAGAAAAACAGCGCCAAGGTGGCCAGCCAGAGCGCTTCGAAAATCCGATTCTGGATGAATACCGGCACGGCGATGTCCGCGACTTTTCCCTGCGTGCCCCGTTGGATTTTATCGCCGAATCGCGCGGCCAGGACATGCGCCAGATGCGCGCCCAGGCAAAGATAAGCGATCCATCCGGTGGCCAAAAAAATCCACGCACCAAAAAATATTTTACGCAGGTTCATGGTCAGAATTGGAAATATATGAACTGGCTGCCTTTGAATACGCCAAAGCCAGTGATGAGCGCCAGCGCCAGCGTCGTGCCAATCGCTTGCCAATGAAATTGCCACGTAGAAAATTTATCCATCTTTTCAAATTTCCATTGGAAAAAAATGGCCAAACCGCCGAGCATGAAAACCGAAAGGGCCAGCGGGCTTAAGCCGCCTGCAAATGAAGGATGGAACATCGCGCGCAAGAAACCGCGCACGACTTGAACCTGACTGAATTGTGGAGGCAGCGTGCCGGCGCGAAACAACAGCCAGCCAATGCAAGTGAGGTGGAAGAAGAATATCACCAGCACTATTTTGGTGATGCGCGAACCGATTCCGCTCGGTGTTTGTGCCGCCTTGGCAATCGTCACTTTTTTGCCACCAGTCAAATCCCGCCAAAGATGATGAATGGCCAGCAGGACGCCGTGAAAAAATCCCCACAGCACAAAGGCCGCGCCGGCGCCGTGCCACAAACCGCCCAGCAACATCGTGATCATCAAGTTGATGTAAGTGCGGACCGTGCCGCGCCGATTTCCGCCGAGCGGAATGTATAAATAATCTCGCAACCAAGTTGATAAACTGATGTGCCAGTTCTGCCAGTAAGCAGAGGGATTGGTGACGAGATAAGGAGCTTTGAAGTTGGTGATCAATTCAAAGCCCATCAGTTTTGCCAGACCGCGCGCGATATCCGAATAACCGGAAAAATCGCCGTAAACTTGAAACGCAAAGGCATAAATAATAAGCCACGCATTGAGATTGGAAAATGGCGGGGTCGGCTGGTTGAAACCCCAGTTCACGACATCGGACAAACGATCGGCGATGACGACTTTTTTGATGTAGCCCATCAGGATTTGCCAGATGCCGTTGACGACTTCAGCCGGAATGATGATGCGGGCGCGCTGACATTGCGGCAGCAAAAATGACGCGCGCACAATCGGCCCCGCGACGAGGTGCGGAAAAAAAGCCACATAGAGCATGAAGTCCAACGCATTGCGGGTGGCCTTGAGTTCACGCCGATAAACATCAATCGTGTAACTCATGGACAAAAATGTGTAGAACGAAATGCCCACGGGCAGGATGACATGCAGCACGGGGAACGTGGCTTTCATTCCAAAAAAATCCAGCACGTGATGCAGCGAATCGGCGAAGAAATTAAAATATTTGAAAGTGCACAGCACGCCGAGGTTCACGATCACGCTGAAAGAAAGGAAGATTTTACGCCGCCTCTGGTTTGGTTCGGCGTCTATCCGCAGCGCGCACCAATAGTCAAAAAGCGTCGTGAAGATCAGGAGCGAAACAAAACGCCAGTCCCACCAGCCGTAGAAAACATAGCTCGCGACCAGTAGCAGAATATTCTGGCCTCGGAATGGCAACCGGTAATAGGCCGTCAATACGATCGCCAGAAAAATCAGGAAGGTGATCGAGTTGAAAACCATATCAGTGCATCAAGGTTTTAATTGCGAGACCGGCAAGGCATTTCGCACTTCAATTTTTGGTCGTCGCCAGTTCTTCCTCAAAATCCACGATCTCTTTGATCTGCACGAAAAACCAGCGGTCTGTTTTTGTGAGATTGAAAATATTTTCAGCGCTAAAACCGGCGCGACGCGGCACGGCGGGATGGTAGGCGGGTTGAATATAATTCATTCTTCCGCATGATACTTTTGCCGAAGCTTCTACTTCAAGGCTTAATCGTCACGGTGTTACTCTTGGCCACCGCCGCAAAATTCAACGTCACGCTGCCAGTATCACCGGCATCCATTTGATAGCTGATGGTGTTTTTACCGGCCTTGAGCGGTAGATTTTCTCCCTGAAACATCCACACATCCCAACTGGTGGTGCGATGGAAAAAAGTTTGTTTGATTTTGACGCCGTTCACATAGACCGAAAGCGAACCTTGGCCCGGCGGATAAATTTTGGGAAATGATTGTTGTTCGCCGGCGACATAAACTCCGTTGGCATAACGCAGTGTCACGCGATAATCGCCCGCTTGCGGGACCTTGACGGCAAATTCCGCCTTCGCGCCTTGATTGGTGAAGCCCTCAACATAGCCGGTGCCGGTAAAATTTTTATGCGCCGTCGTCTTCACGGTTCCGCCAGAAAGTTTCCATTGTTCCGCCGGATATATCTCGCCCAAGCCGGGATCGCCGGACGGATTCGCCAGCACTTCAGCGGGATTGGCTGGAGTCGCAAAGATTGGCAGGTCGTTGCTGTTGAACGTGAATTTCTGGATGTTCACTTCACGCATCCCATTGTCATCCGCGTTGAAAATTTTAGAGTGAAACATTACCCAATTTTCCGTGCCGTCGGCGGACACGGTAAAGCTGGCGCGTGACGGCCCCCAAACGTCGGCGGTCGTTTTGAGCAATGTCCCCAATGGTTTCCAAGAAGCTTTGTCATCAATCGGTCCGGCATCCGGCGTATAAACGAGCCCGATCAGGCAATAACTTTTTGACGCAAATCCACCGGCCGCGCCGGTCATGATCAATTTATTGCCGCGAACGATGGCGCGCGGGCCTTCGGCGTTCATGCCCATTTCTTTGCGATACGCTGTGATGGTGGTCGGATTAGCCATCGGCGCGATGAGCGCGCCGTCCAGATATTTATCGGAAAGCGAACCCCAGAAGGCGTAAAGCTGATGATTGAACGTGACGACGGTGAAATCATTCGCCTGCGCGTTGCCATGTTCGTCACCGGTGAAAAGCACGGTCGCGTTGGTGAAGCCGTCGAGCGGATTATCTGTCTTCGCTTGTAACACAACGGCCATGTGTTTCCAACCGGCGGATTTCACGTCCGCGCAAAAAT
>JAMFSG010000143.1 GCA_026225155.1 Verrucomicrobiota bacterium | reverse complement strand
GGTGCAGGCGCTCGCGCGAAAAGAAGCGGACCGCTTCAACCACAATTTTCTCGGCACCGAGCATCTGCTGCTCGGCCTGATCAAATTGGGGCAGGGCGTGGCCGTGAATGTTTTGCAGAAAATGGGACTTGATCTCGAAACTGTCCGCATGGAAGTCGAGAAGCAAGTCGGCACCGGGCCGGATCAAAAGATGATCGGCAATATTCCTTACACGCCGCGCGTGAAAAAAGTTCTCGCGCTTGCGTCGAAGGAAGCAAAAAATCTCAACCACACTTACGTCGGCACCGAACACATTTTGCTCGGCCTGCTGCGCGAAGGCGACGGCGTCGCTGCAAAAGTTTTGCGCAATCTCGACGTGGACATCGAACAGACACGCCAGGAAATCTTGAAGGAATTGGATCCGAATTTTGCCGCCGAGGAATCTTCCATTCCCGCCGATCCGGATGATGCCAGCAAGAAACAACCCGCTGCCGCTGCCGCCGATAAAAAAGGCGAAGTCAAAACTCCAGCGCTAAAAGCGTTTGGTCGTGACCTCACGGAAATCGCGCGCAAGGGCGACATGGATCCGGTTATCGGTCGCAAAAACGAAATTGAACGCGTCATCCAAATCCTTTGCCGCCGCACGAAAAATAATCCGGTGCTGCTCGGTGAAGCGGGCGTGGGTAAAACGGCCATCGTCGAAGGTTTGGCGCAGGAAATTGTCAAAGGCAACGTGCCGGAAATTTTGTTGAACAAACGCGTCGTCACCCTGGACTTGGCGTTGATGGTCGCGGGCACGAAATATCGTGGCCAATTTGAAGAACGCATCAAAGCCGTGATGGACGAAATCCGTCGCGCGAAAAACATCATTCTCTTCATTGACGAATTGCACACGATTGTCGGTGCCGGTTCGGCTGAAGGCACAATGGATGCGAGCAACATCATCAAGCCGGCGCTTTCACGCGGTGAGATGCAATGTGTCGGCGCGACGACGTTGAACGAGTATCGCAAATACATCGAAAAAGACGCCGCGCTTGAACGCCGTTTTCAAGCGGTGAAAGTCGAAGCGCCTTCAATCGAAGACGCGATTGAGATTTTGAAAGGCCTTCGCCACAAATACGAAGAACATCACAAGGCTGAGTTCACGGACAAAGCCGTGGAACAATCCGTGAAACTTTCCGACCGTTACATCACCGACCGGTTTTTGCCGGACAAGGCGATTGACGTTTTGGACGAAGCCGGTTCGCGCGCGCGCATCAGCACGATGACGCGTCCGCCTGAAGTCAAAGCGATCGAAGCCGAGATCGAAGAGATCAAAGGCAAAAAAGAAAAATCCATCAAGAACCAGGATTTCGAAGGTGCGGCGCAGATGCGCGATAAAGAAAAACAGGCCAAGGAAAAACTGGAAACGGTTTTGAAAGATTGGCGCACGCGTCGCGAAGAAAAACGCATCGTCGTGGACGAAGAAGACATTTTACATGTCGTCTCGAAATGGACGGGCGTGCCGTTGAAACGGATGGGTCAGGACGAAATGGCGCGGTTGCTCACGGTTGAAGCGACGATGGAAAAAGTTGTTGTCGGCCAGCGCGAAGCCGTTTCCGCTTTGTGCAAAGCGCTGCGCCGTTCGCGTGCGGATTTGAAAGATCCGAAACGCCCGATCGGAACATTTCTTTTGCTTGGACCGACCGGCGTTGGAAAATCGTTGCTCGCGAAAACGCTCGCGGAACAGATGTTCGGCGACACGAAGTCGCTGGTGCATCTCGACATGAGCGAATACGCGGAGAAACATAACGTCTCGCGTCTGTTCGGCGCGCCGCCTGGCTATGTTGGTTTTGAAGACGGCGGCCAGCTCACCGAAAAAGTGCGGCGCAATCCGTATTCTGTTGTGCTGTTCGACGAGATCGAAAAAGCGCATCCGGAAATCTGGAACGCGTTGTTGCAGATTTTGGAAGAAGGTAAATTGACCGACGGCCAGGGCCGCGTGGTGAATTTCCGGAACACGATCATCTTGATGACCTCGAACGTCGGCTCGGACACGATCCGCCGCCAGTCCACGCTCGGTTTTTCGCCGATCACGGACGAGGCCACTTACGAAAAAGCGCGCGAACGCGTTTTGGAAGAAGCCAAGAAAACGTTCCGCCCGGAATTTTTGAACCGGTTGGATGACTTGATCGTGTTCCGTTCGTTCACGAAACCTGACCTCATCCAGATCTTGAATCTGGAAGTGGAAAAAGTCATCGAACGCTTGCGTCACAAAAACATCAAGCTGGAACTCGACGACACGGCGCGGGACTTTTTGGTGGAAAAAGGTTACGATCCGCAATACGGCGCGCGTCCGATGCGCCGTGCGGTCGAACGTTTCCTCGAAGATTCACTGGCGGAAGAAATCCTGCGCGGCAGCGTGCAGCCGGGCGAACCGATCCGCGTCACCAGCGACAAGGAAAAATTGTTGTTCAACCAGAAAGCTGCGGCGGAAGGTGCTGTGGCAACTTGAACGGAAACAAATTCTTCAAGCCGCGTTCATTTTTGAACGCGGCTTTTTTTGTTGGAAACCCGCGCTTTTCATTTTGTTGTAAATTCATACACTAATAGCAATGAAAGGCATCATCCTCGCTGGCGGCGCTGGCTCGCGACTTTATCCGCTGACGCTCGTTGCCAGCAAACAACTGCAACCGGTTTATGACAAACCGATGGTTTATTATCCGCTAACGACCTTGATCGAGGGCGGCATCCGTGAATTTTGCCTGATCTCCACGCCGCATGACCTGCCGCGTTTCCAGCAACTCCTCGGCGACGGCAGCGCGTGGGGTTTGAGCATTGAATATCGCGAACAGGCCAAACCGGCCGGCATTGCGCAGGCGTTTTTGATCGCGGAAAGTTTCATCGGCAAGGATAGCGTGACGTTGATTCTCGGCGACAATATTTTTTACGGTGGTGATTCATTTCAACGCGCCTTTGCCGATTTCAAAACCGGCGCAACGGTTTTTGGTTATCACGTCCACGATCCCGAGCGTTACGGCGTGGTGGAATTTGACGCGAACGGCAAGGCGGTTTCCATCGAGGAAAAACCGAAGGCGCCGAAGAGCAATTATGCCGTGCCGGGACTTTATATTTACGACAACGAAGTCGTGGACATCGCAAAAAACCTGAAACCGTCCGCGCGCGGCGAATTGGAGATCACGGCGGTCAACGTCGAATATCTGCGGCGCGGCACTTTGCGCGTGCAACGGTTGCCGCGCGGTTTTGCGTGGCTCGACGCCGGCACGAGCAGCAGTTTGCACGAAGCCAGCGCATATGTGCAGACGATCGAAAAACGTGGCGGCATCAAAATCGGCTGTCCTGAAGAAGCGGCGTTCCGGCAGGGTTTCGTCTCGCGCACGCAGATGGACGAGCTCATGATCAAAATTCCGAATTGCGAATATCGCGATTACATCGCCGAGGTCGTCGCCGAGGCCAAACGCTTGAACCAATTATGATCCTACTTCTCGGTGCCACCGGTTACATCGGCCAGGCGTTCGCGCAGGAATTGCAGCGGCGCAAAAAAGAATTCATTCCGCTCGCGCGGAAGCAGGTGGATTACACGAATTTCACCGCGCTGCATGAATTTCTAAAAACGAAAAAGCCAACGTTTGTCGTGAACGTCGCCGGTTACACAGGCAAGCCGAACGTGGACGCGTGCGAATTGCACAAGGCCGACACGCTGCAAGGCAACACGCTGTTTCCGCAAACGGTCGCGCACGCGTGCGCGTCGCTGGAAATTCCGTGGGGCCATGTTTCGAGCGGTTGCATTTATTCCGGAGCGAAAGTTTTGGAGAACGGAAAAATCCGCACGGAAAAAGATTTCACCAAACCGGAGTTACGCGAACTCGTCGCCAAAAATCCGCAAGCCGTCCATGGTTTTACCGAAACGGACACGCCGAATTTTTCCTTTTGCGACGGCCCTTGCAGTTTTTACAGCGGCACGAAAGCGCTTGGCGAAGAGGCCATCGCTGGCGTCGGCCAAAGTTACATTTGGCGGCTGCGCATTCCGTTCGATGAATTCGACAACGCACGCAATTACTTGAGCAAGGTGCAGCGTTACGCAAAAGTTTATGACAATGTGAATTCCATTTCGCATCGCGCGGATTTTGTGAAGGCGTGCCTCGACACTTGGGAATTGCGCGCGCCGTTCGGTATTTACAATGTGACCAATCCCGGCTTCGTCACCACGCGTCACGTCGTGACGTTGATCGAGAAAAAATTGAAGCTGACGCGCAAGTTTGAATATTGGGAAAGCGACGAGGAATTTTACAAAGTCGCCGCGAAAACACCACGTTCCAACTGCGTAATGGATACGACCAAATTGCTCGCCGCCGGCGTGAAAATCCGCGGCGTGGAAGAAGCACTTGAAGATTCGCTATCAAATTGGAAGCCGGAAAAAATCTGAATTTAGAAACTTCATCATGAACTTGTTAATCACCGGCGGCGCGGGTTTTATCGGCTCGAATTTGATTCAGCATGTCATTGACGACGCGCGCGTCACGAAGCTCATCAATCTTGATTGCCTCACTTACGCCGGGCATTTAGCAAATCTGGAATCCGTCACGAAGCATCCGAAATACATTTTCGAGAAAGTTGATTTGCGCGACAAGGTGGCGACGTTGCAAGTCGTGGAAAAACATTCCATCACGCACGTCATGCACCTCGCGGCGGAATCGCACGTGGATCGTTCGATCACGGGGCCGGGTGATTTTATTTCCACGAACATCACCGGCACGTTCAATCTGCTTGAAGCCTGCCGCGGTTTTTGGGGAACGGATTTTGCGGATAAAAAATTTCATCACGTCTCGACCGATGAAGTTTACGGTTCGCTTGGCGCGACTGGATTGTTTACCGAGACGACACCTTACGCGCCGAATTCGCCTTATTCCGCGAGCAAGGCGTCGAGCGATTTTCTCGTCCGCGCGTATCATCACACTTATGGTTTGCCGACGGTCATCACGAACTGTTCTAACAACTACGGCCCGTTTCAATTTCCCGAAAAGTTGATTCCGGTCGTCATCCAAAGCGTGCTCGCGCGTAAGGCGATTCCCGTTTACGGCGATGGCATGAACGTACGCGATTGGCTTTACGTTCGTGATCACGCCGAAGCGCTTTGGACGGTGCTGAATCGCGGTGCATTGGGTGACACTTACAACATCGGCGGCCACAATGAATGGGCGAACATTCACATCGTGCAGCTTATTTGCGACACGGTGGATGAATTTGCGCCACAACTCGGTGGCAATTCGCGCTCGCTCATCACTTACGTCAAAGACCGCGCCGGACACGATCGCCGTTACGCGATTGATGCGTCGAAAATCCAGCGTGAACTCGGCTGGACGCCCGCCCACAAGTTCGAGCAAGGCATCCGCGAAACCATCCGCTGGTATCTCGATCAGCAGGACTGGGTCAAAACGGTGCTGAAGAAATAAATTGCTGAACATTTCGGGCGGCAGCACAATCCAAAGCATCGTTGTCTTATGTGCCGCGCGAAAATTTTCTTGTTCCTTGCGTTCACGGTTTGTGCCGTGATTTGTAGCCGCGCGGCGACGGCAAATGTTCTCATCTGGCAAACCGCGAGCGACCGTGTTACCGCTGATGTTCGCGGCGAATCACTTTTTCCATTGCTTCAAGACATTGCGCACCAGACCGGCTGGCATATTTTTGTGGAACCCGAAGCCGCGCGCACAGTGGACGTGAAATTTACCAATCTCGCTTCCGGCGACGCCTTGCGAAAGTTGCTTGGCAATCTCAACTTCGCGTTTGTGCCGCAGACTAACGGTCCGGATTTCCTCTACGTTTTCACGACGACGATGCAGAACGCGACAAAGCCCGTGACCGTTGCGAGCACAAAGCCGAAACATGCGGCGAATCAACTGATGGTGCGCGTGAAGCCCGGCACGGACATTGACGCGCTGGCGAAAAAATATGGCGCAAAGGTCGTCGGCCGCATGGACAAGTTCGGCATTTATCTTTTGCAATTCGCCGACGCCGATGCGACGGATGCCGCGCTGGCTGAACTTAAAAACGATAGCGACGTATTGGGCGTGGATTACAATTATTATCTCGACCCGCCGCCGTCGTCGCAATTGCTTTCGCCCGCCACCGCGAATTTGCCGAAGCCGCTCAGCCTGTCGCTCAATCCGCCCAACAGCGATTGCAGCCAGGTCGTCGTCGGCCTCGTGGACACCGCAGTGCAGCCGTTGGGCGACTTGGACAAATTCATCCAAGACCGGATTTCCATCGTGGATACGCCGACGGCCAACAACGATATTTTACACGGCACAGGCATCGCCCAAAATATTCTGGCGGCGGCGGCGGCGCAAAAAGGCGGCACTTCGATCAAAATCGTTTCCGCCGCGGTGATGAATGCCAGCGAAAGTGCGACCACTTTCAATGTGGCGTTGGGTGTCCAAGCCGTCGTCAACGCCGGTGCGACGGTGGTTAATTTGAGCCTCGGCGGCGCCGGGCAGAGTCAGGTGTTGGGAAGTTTGATCCAATCTGCTGAGGGCGACGGCGTGGTGTTTTTTGCGGCGGCGGGCAATACGCCGGTCGCCACGCCGACTTATCCGGCGGCTTATCCCGGTGTCAACGCCGTGACCGCACTTGGCCAGTCCGGCCAGTTGGCGAATTACGCAAACTACGGAAATTTTGTGGACATGGCCTTGCCCGGCTCTGGCGTGGTTTATCTCGGCAATCAGGCTTATCTCATGCAAGGAACTTCAGTTTCCACCGGTTATGCCACGGGCGTGGCGGCGGGAAATGAAGCGGCGAGTTGCGCGGGCTGGGCACAAATCCAAGCCGCCATGCAGCAGAAATTTCGTGTGCCGACTCAATGAAGCAGATGGAAGCTGGGAGTTAGGAGATAGAATTCAATTTGCACGAGCAATTATTCCTAGCTGCCAACTGCTATCTACGATCTCCTAAATTTCTATTGCGAAGCGCAGCCGTATTTGGCGAACGTGCCGAGGAACGCGAGCACACCGACGATGAACAGCCACGGCGAACCGTGCATCAGCATCAGAATGCCACCGCCGATGGCGAGACCGAACAATCCGAAAACAGCAATCGCAGCAATAAGTTTCATCCGGCGACAGCCTATCAGTTCTCCGCCGATGCGCAAGCGCGTGAAATGAAAACTCTTCACTGATCGGACGATGCTTGCGATGAAAACTTCTTTTACTTGATCGGATAATCCTGCCACAACCACGTCAACGCTTCGGGCAACGTCTCGCCGACTGCGCGACCATCAACGTGTTTCGCGCCGAGGCAATAGACGTATTGATAATGATAACCCTTCGCCTTCAACACCGCGGCCATGCGTTCGTTGGCTAACGGCCAGTTGTGCAAGGACGCTTCATCGCGTTGTTCGCCCAGATCATGTTCACCGACTTGCAGCCAGACGCGGATGGGTTTCGCGTCGTTCTGCGGGATGAGATGTTCGTGATATTCCCACGCACCGTGCAGTGACGCGGGATTAGTCGGCGATTGCTGGTTCACATAAGTGCCGGAGTAACTCAACACGCGACGATATAAGTCGGGCCGGAACCACGCCATCGTGAACGCGCACGCTGCGCCGGAACTGCCGCCCATCGTCGCGCGCCCGGCGGGATCGGTCGTGAATTTCACGCCGTAATCTTGCGCGATCTTCGGCAGCACTTCCGATTCGATGAACGTCGTGTAACGGTCGGATAAAGTATCGTATTCCAAACCTCGTTCGCTGCCTTGCGCGTCGCCACCGCCGGAATTCACCATCACCGCGATCATCACCGGCACGCGTTGTTCGGCGATCAAGTTATCCAGCGCCGTCGCCATGCGTTTGGCGTAACCCATGCCGTCCTGCACCACGATGAACGGCGCGGCGGTGCCGGGCACATATTGTCGCGGCACATACACCGCGACCTTGCGTTGATACGGCACCGTGCCGGGCTGGTTCTTCGCGATGCCGGGATAGATTTGGCTGTTCGTTGATTCCAGTGTGAACTCATGCCACGTCCCGTGCGGCACGCCTTCCTTGACCAACATCTCCGGTGCGTTCGTGTAATCCGGTCCAATCGTAAAATCCCCGTCCGCATCGGCAGTCAATTGCATGTTGGTCGGCGCGGTGATGACCGGTGCGGAAGTGATATTCGTTTCAGCGGCGGAAACTCGATTCAAGTTTGTCAGCGTGCAGAGCAGGGCGGTGGCGCAAATCAGCGGGGAAACTTTCGTGGTCATGATTGCGATGCTATCAGAATCAAATTTCTGGCAATGCAAATTTTATGGAAAATAACGGTAGATTTCTTTGCGATGAAGAAAGCGGATGAAACTGACCGCACCATTTTCAAAGACAAAACCGATGCAATATTCGCCCAAGCGGATGCGATAATATTTGCCGGAAGATTCGAGGCGTTTGAGATTTGGAATTTGCTGGAAAGTTTTGGCGGCCTCGACTTGCTCGATGACTTTCTTGATCCGGCGCAACAAGGCAGCGTCCGTGACGGCGGATAAATCCGAATCGAAAGATTCGCGGAAAACAGTTTTCACGCAGCCTTGGCGAGGCGTTGGAAAATTTTATTGCGGCTGACCGGTCGGGATTTTTCGCCGGCTTGGATGGCGCGGAGCATCGCGGCATCTTCGAGGCTTTCCTGCACGGCGGCGCGCAAAATATCCTGCCGCTCTTCAAGGACTTCCGTGACGGCGTTCTTGAGCAGCACTTTGAGGCGACGTTCTTCAACTGCAGTCATGCCGACAAACTAAACACGATGTTGAAAAAGTCAAACTGCGTAACGACGGGATGAATTGTTTTGATTTTCAGAATGACGGTAATTTTATCGGTCAATTTTCGGAAAAGCCCGTAGGGCTGGCATCTTTGTAGAAACCCGCTGCGGCAAAGGGTCAAGCTCCGTAGGAGCGACATCCTCAAATAGAAAACAGAATATGCCGCCCCGACGGGGCTGAATTTCTTTTTGGTTTGGTTCTACAAAGATGTCGCGCCGACGGCGCTGGAGAATTTGCGTCGGCCCGAGCGAATCCCAACGGGATTCAAGCATTCAGCCCAAGGTTGCGCGGCACGCGCTACCTTGGGTTTGTGTTTTGGGAAATCCACAACTCCAACGGAGTTGTAGCGGGCGGAGAATTGCGCGGTGATGCAATCCCTTCAGGATTGATTTCGTGTGGATGCGTTACCCAGCGTAGCCGCTGCGCGTCAACGCCGGGCTGAATGATTTTCATCCTTTCAGGATAAGGATAATGGCGAATTGCGCGCGCCAGTTTTCGGCAAAGCTCGTCGAGTTTGCATTTTTGTAAGCTATCCGTTTCCGAATTTCATGAATTTAAGATAATTCCGGCCATGATTGGTTACCTTAATTAAGTTTGATTCGACCTCTACACAACTAACTTCTAATAATGCTGTTAAAGTTTGCTCAATATTATCAAAGGGTATGCTAATATCTTTTGCCAATTGGACGAATTCAACATTAGTGACAGATCCCCGCTGTGAAATTGCTGAAAGCATAAATTTTGTTCGTGGAACAAAAAATTTATTAAGAGCATCGAACGCTGCCGGTGATGATGAGTTAGTGGTAGATGCGGCAGCGACTATTTCTGGAGACGGAGGAGTTTGGTCAATTTCAAAGGGTCCAAATTTCTTGAGCTTCGCATGTCGCAACGTATCTATGAGTTTTCCAAGTTGTTTTGTGAATAGAAAAGGCGCCGGAAGAAGCAACAGGATTAAATTCAATGTTGAAAGCTTGACGCGCTCACAAAGGCTTCCCAGAGCTATGAGGAAAAGAAAAAGGAGATAAATTAAAGATGTGCATCGACGAACCAGCCATTTCAATCTGATCTCAATAATTTTCAACCATAATCCCGCTAATGACATTTTTGTTTGAGTCAGCCTACAAGTGCCGGAAGTCATGAGGTCGGTTAACCAAGTTCCTTCTGCGGTCAAATTATCCGGATTGAATACAAGAGAAAGCTGCCCGCTTATCGGGATGAATGGGGCAAGCGAATGGAATTCTGATAATTTGAATGTTCCTTTATTATCAGATAAATTTCCACTAGCTAATACAGTAGTTGGGCCAAATTGTTGATCTACAAAAAACGCCTTAGCTTTTAACTGATTTTTAGAATTGTAAAATCTTACTGATAACACGCCAATGTTTGTTCCGAAAAAATGGCCACACCAGATGCCTTGAGGATTAAATTGCGTGTTTTTCATAATGATAAAGAAAGGGTTTACTGTTTCCCCTTCACCAACGCCTCGACCACCTGTGGATCAGCCAACGTCGAAACATCGCCGATCTGATCCGTTTGATTCTCGGCGATCTTGCGGAGGATGCGGCGCATGATTTTGCCGGAACGCGTCTTGGGCAGGCCGGGCGCGAATTGGATTTTATCGGGCACGGCGATGGCGCCGATCTCTTTGCGGACGTGTTGCGCGAGTTCCTTTTTTAATTCGTCGCTGTCGGCAATGCCGTCTTTCAAGGTCACGAAGGCGTAGAGCGCCTGGCCTTTGATGTCGTGCGGCATGGGCGCGACGGCGGCTTCGGCGACTTTCGCGTGGCTCACGAGCGCGCTCTCGACTTCCGCCGTGCCGATGCGATGGCCGGAGACGTTCACGACGTCGTCCACGCGGCCGAGCAACCAGTAATCGCCGTCGGCATCCACACGGCAACCGTCGCCGGTGAAATACATATTCTTGAACGTCGCGAAATAGGTGTTCACGAAACGGTCGTGGTCGCCCCACGTCGTGCGCATGATTCCCGGCCACGGATATTTGATGCAAAGTTTTCCGCCTTCGTTTGGCGAACATTCCGTGCTGTCATCGCGCAAGACAACTGGTTCAATTCCAAAAAATGGACGACC
>JAMFSG010000142.1 GCA_026225155.1 Verrucomicrobiota bacterium | reverse complement strand
TTGGAAATCTTTTTCAGATTGCGCCGCCAGTCGTTCCACCATTTCCGCCGCTTCGCGATTTTTTTCCACGACCGCGCCGATGCCGGATTTTTCCACAAGCTTCGCGTTCGCTTCTTCCTGGCTCGTGTCGAAATGATTCACGATGATCGGGCAGCGCGCGGCGATCGCTTCGTGCACGGCGAGTCCGGCTTTGGCGATGACGACGTGATGTGAGCGCAACAAATCCGGCAGTTGATTCGTCCAGCCGAGAATTTGCACGCGATTTTCTTCACCGCGAATCCGGTCGCTCAATTTCGCGCGCAACTCGGCATCGCGTCCGGCGACGACCGTGACGTGAACATCCGATTGTTCGAGCAAACGATCCACGGCTTTGCCGGTTTTCTTTTTGCCAGAATGAACGAGATAAAGCACGCGACGTGGTTCGTTCCCGGTTGGCGCGGATAAATCATTTTTTACAAAATGCGAGCTGGCAAATTCCGGACTGACAGGAAAACCGAGAACTTTGATTTTATCTTCAGGAATTTTACCGACGCGCAAAGAATCGGCGACAGTTTCATTAGTGACGCAGAAAAAATCGCTTGGCGCGCGAAACCAAGCCAGACTCGCTCCGAGCGCTTCGGTCACGACGGTGACGAAACGAAAAGGACGTTCGCGGTGGCTGCGGAAAATTTTCTGGATAAGATGACCGTAAGCCGGACTCGTGGAGACAACGCAATCTGGTTGCGTTTCGAGGAGGATTTTTTCCAACGGATCGTGCATCCGCGCGAAGCCGCCAAACTGGCGTTCCATCACGGCGACTTCGTCCGGCGCGGCGCGCAGACCGTTCCACAAAATCGGCGCGTGCTGCGCGAGGCTCAAACAGGTTTTGTGAAACAATGTGGAAAATGCGCCGCGTCCGTCGGCGAACAAATCGAAAATTTCGGCGCGCGCGTCTTCATCGCGCGATTCGATGGCGTCGCGCAAATTGCGCGCGGCGGCGTGATGTCCATCGTCAAAACCTGCGGTCAGAATAAGAATCTTTTTCATATTCGCACCCTGACTGTATTTTACGGCTGTGACGGGAATGTGACGGACAGGTGAACTTCTATTCACATTTTGTTGTGAATAAAAAAGCCGCGATTGCTCGCGGCTTTGAGATTCGACGTTGTAGCTGGGAAATTATTTCACCAGCGACTTGCAGAATTTATCCATGCGTTCCAAACCTTTTTCGATGTTCGCAAGGCTGGTCGCGTAGCTCAAACGGATGTAATCGTCCGCGCCGAAGGCGATGCCGGGAACGGCGGCGACTTTTTCCTGATCCAAAAGTTTCGCGCAGAACTCGGCGGATTTGAGGCCGGTCTGGGAAATGTTCGGGAACAGATAAAACGCGCCTTTCGCATTCACGCAAGTGACGCCGGGCATGGAACTCAATTTCGCGTGCGCGTAGCGACGGCGTTTGTCGAATTCCGCGAGCCACTTCGGCAAATGTTCCTGCGTGCCGTTGAGCGCTTCGACGCCGCCTTTTTGCGCGAACGAACATGGATTGCTCGTGCTGTGCGATTGCACGGCGTCAATGGCTTTCGCGATCGGTTCGGGCGCGGCGAGAAAACCGAGACGCCAACCGGTCATGCTCCACGCTTTCGCAAAACCGTGGACGATGATGGTGTGGTCTTGATGCGCCTGCGAAAAACTCGCGACGCTTTTGACTTTCGCGCCATCGTAAAGCAGGTGTTCGTAAATTTCGTCGCTCATGATGAGGACGTTTTTTTCAACGCAAATGTCGCCGAGCGCTTTGACTTCTTCCGGCGTGTAAACGGAACCGGTTGGATTGCTCGGCGAATTGAGCACGAACAAACGTGTGTTCGGCGTGATCGCGGCGCGCAATTGTTCGGGCGTGACTTTGAATTCCGTTTTGTCGCTCGTTTGCAAAATCACCGGCTTCGCGCCCGCGAGCTTGACCATTTCGGGATAGCTCAACCAATACGGCGCGGGAATGATGACTTCGTCACCCGGTTCGCACGTCGCGAGAATGACGTTGTAGCAGGAATGTTTTCCGCCGCACGAAACGATGATCTGCGACGGTTTGTAAGTCAGACCGTTTTCGCGCTGAAATTTTGCGGCGATGGCTTCGCGCAATTCAGGGATGCCGCTGCTCGGTGTGTATTTCGTGAAGCCGGCCGCGAGCGCTTTCGCGGCGGCGTCTTTGATATGCTGCGGCGTGTCGAAATCCGGTTCGCCCGCGCCGAAGCCGACGACGTCTTCGCCCGCAGCTTTCATCGCCTTGGCCTTGGAATCAATGACCAAAGTCAGTGACGGAGCGAGCGACGCGGCGCGTTGAGAAATTTTGTAATTCATAAAATAGAAACGGCAAATAATTTACGCGCAAAAAATTCCAGTGCAAGAAGGGAATTGCCGTCCAACTGTTCCATCCGCTTTCGGCTAAAAATTGGCGCGGTCTTTGACTTGATAGCGGAACATCCGCTTTTGCATCCAGCGCACGGCGAAGAGATCGTAGGACGAGGCGAACAAACGGTTCCACACGCCGTAATGACTTTTGCCGGTGAAACGCGCGTGATGGCTGACGGGAATTTCCGCGACGGAATAGCCTTCGATCTTGAACAGCGTCGGCAGAAAGCGGTGCATGCCTTTGAAAAATTTCAGGTTGCCAATGCATTCGCGTTTGAAGACGCGATAGCAGCACGCGGAATCGCTGATGGTCTCGCGCGTGATTTTATTACGCACGCCGTTCGCGATTTTGGACGAAAGCTGGCGGACGAGATTGTCGCCTTTGCGCCGGTTTTCCAAACGCGAACCGCACACGCAATCATATTGTTTCAGCGCCTCCAAAAATTTTGGCAAATCTTTTGGATCGTTTTGCAAGTCGGCGTCGAGCGTGGCGATGAACTGGCCTTTCGCGGCTTGCACGCCCGCCCACAACGCGGCGGACTGGCCGCAGTTTTTTTCAAAACGCAACGCGCGGATACGCGAATCCTGCGCGCCGAGCGTTTGTAAAATTTCCCAGGATTTGTCCGTGCTGCAATCGTCAGCGATGATGATTTCGTAAGCCAGCTTGAGCGGTTCCATCGTCTCGCGGATCGCGGTGATCAATGGAATGAGATTTCCCTCCTCGTTGAAACAGGGAACGACGATGCTCAAAATGGGATTTTCCATCATGCGATGATCGCCAAGGATTCAATAAGTGACGAGCGAACGAATCGGCAAGTCTTTTAATTTTGCACGTCCATCCAGAAATTTCAATTCGATCAGGAAATTGACTTCAAGAATTTCCGCGCCAAGTTTTTTGACGAGCGAAACGGCGGCGGCGGCGGTTCCACCAGTGGCCAACAAATCATCAATCAGCAAAACGCGCGCGCCGGGTTTCAGCGCGTCAATGTGCATCGCGATGGTCGCGTGGCCGTATTCGAGCGCGTAATCTTCCTCGTGCGTGGTGTGCGGCAATTTTCCTTTTTTGCGCACTGGCACGAAGCCGGCTTCCAGTTTCAACGCGGCGGCGGCGGCGAAAATAAATCCGCGCGCGTCAATGCCGACGACGGCGTCAATTTCGCCCGGCGAAAAATTTTCCGTAAGCAGATCAATCGTGCCGGCAAACAAACGTGCATCGGCGAGCACGGGCGTGATGTCTTTGAATTGAATTCCCGGTTTCGGAAAATCCGGGACGTTGCGGATGGCGGCGGCGATTTCAGCGGTGGTAACAGGATTGGGCATGGTTAATCGTCTTTCGTTTTGGATTTCTCAAGTTTCTCGATCATTTTGCGAAGTTTGCGCAAGGCAAGATTTTGGATCTGGCGGACGCGTTCACGCGTGACCGCAAATTTTTCGCCGACTTCTTCCAAAGTTTTTTCCGAACCGCCGTCGAGTCCGAAACGATAGCGCAGAATCGTCGCCTCGCGCTCGTCCAGATGTTTGACCATGTCTTGCAACATATTCACGACGGTTTTGTCTTCGAGTTCGTGATACGGATCAACGGCGCGTTCGTCCTCGACGATCTCGGAAAAATTATTGGAATCGTCATCGCCGACCGGCGCGTCGAGCGACGCGGGACGGATGGACGCCGTGCGCATCTGCGAAACGCGACCCGCGGTCGTGCCGAGTTCGGCGGCCAATTCTTCATCGCTCGGTTCGTGGCCGAGTTCTTCCTGCAATCGCAGCGAAACGCGGCGCATCTTGGAAATCTTGTCCACGAGATGCACGGGCAGACGGATGGTTTTGGACTGGTTCGCGAGCGCGCGTTTGATCGCCTGCTTGATCCACCACGAACCGTAAGTCGAAAGTTTTCCGCCCTTCGCGGGATCAAAGCGCTCGACGGCTTTCATCAAACCGATGTTGCCTTCGCTGATCAAATCCAGCAGCGGCAAACCGATGCCTTCGTAGTCGCGCGCGATTTTTACGACGAGGCGCAAGTTCGCCTTGATCATGTGTTCGCGCGCTTTTTTGTCGCCTTTTTTTATACGCGCGGCCAGTTCGATTTCTTCCGCCGCCGTGAGCAATTGCACCTGGCCGATTTCGCGCAGGTAAAGTTTTATGGCGCTGTCGCCGTCGGTGCGTTCCGTTTCGCGTCGGATAAATCGCGTCGTGTCGCCTTCGACGTGTTTGGCTGGTGGCGCTTCAAACGGCCACGCGGCGGGTGCGACCGGCGTTGGAACCACCAGTTCGGATGAAGGTTTTGCGGCGGCGTGCGTGGGAATTTTCTTCACACGCCGCGTTGCCGTGGTCTTGCGTTTTGATTTTTTTGCCGCCATCAACAGGGAAAAAGTTAAACCGGCAGGGCGATGGCGCAAAGCAAATTAACGTCAGTTGCGGTTGTTCTGCGCGCGGGAAATCCAGTAGAGCAGTTCCAAAATGCTCGTCACCAGCGCAGCGACGTAGGTGAGCGCGGCGGCATTGAGAACTTTTGAGACGCCGGAGCGTTCATCTTCGCGCACGAGGCCGAGGCGGAAAAGCTGCTGCTTCGCGCGCGCGCTGGCGTCGTATTCCACCGGCAACGTGATGAGTTGAAACAAGGTCGTGATGGAAAAAATAATCACGGCGATCAAAAGAAATTTCGCAAACAAGGCGTGAAAAATAAATCCCAGCATGATGATAAAACCCCAGGCCATGCTCGAAAATTGCGCCGCTGGCACGAGCGCCATCCGCAGATTAAAAAGTCCCCACGCGGCTTGATGTTGCAACGCGTGACCGGCTTCATGCGCCGCCACGCCGACGGCGGCAATCGTGCGGCCATTAAAATTATCCGACGACAAAAACAGTGCGCGTTTCGTTGGGTCGTAATGATCGCTCAACTGGCCTTCGACTTCTTCGACCGGCATATTATTGAGTCCGGCTTGATCGAGAATTCGCCGCGCGACTTCCGCGCCCGTCATGCCGGATTCAATCGGCACCTTGCTGTATTTGCCGTAAGCCGAATGCAATTTCCATTGCGCCCAGAGGCCGATGACCAGCCCGGGCAACATGACAAACCAAATATAATGCGGATTCCAAAACTTCATAAACTCATTCAATAGACAACACTTTCACTGTTTTTACTCAACACGATTAGCGTATCGTTTGCGCGCGCAAAGTAGCAGAAAATCGCGCGCGTGCAACTTACCACGGGGTGAAGAAAATTTGGTGGGGCGAGCGTCCCCGAGCCGAAGCATAAAAGGTTCAAAGCAATTCCGGATTGCCAGCGATCTCACTTGCCAGTTTATGGCCGCACAATCGCCGTCAAATCCCAGTTCTTCAATTTCACGATGTCGAGACCGCGCACGTGGATTTGCAAACCGTTCGTTTCCGGCAAATTCGTCAGATCGCTCGTCGGCAAAACTAAAATAAATGGCGGCGTGTTCGTCAGAAAATCCGCCTCGCGTTTTCGTTCGCCGAGAAAAACCATATTTGTCGTGACACTGCGAAAACGCCAGACGAGGCTGGATTCCGTGAACCCGTAGCAACCGACTTTCGTTTGCGGCTGCACATATTGTTTGGTCGCGCGCCAGAGATTTTCCGTGAGAAAATAATTTCGAGCGACGCCGAAAAATCCGAACATCAGCACCGCGATGAAAATCGTCATGCCGATGACGCGTTTGCCGAACCACGCAAAACAATTTTGTTCGCCGGAAATCTGCAGCGCGAGCCACAGCGCGATGCACGGAAACGCAGGCATCGTGTAATGCGGCAGTTTCGTCCGCACCAACGAGAACAGGGCGAACACGATTCCCGCCTGCACGAGCAGATACCAGCCGATGCCGTCGCGCTGGCGTTCCGGCCACCAGCGTTTCAACGCCGACGGCACGCGCGTTGACCACGGAAAAAAGCTGACGAAAAAAGTCAAAAAATAAACCGGCAACGTGGCCAGCCAGCCCAGCGTGCCCGCGAGTCCGTGACTGTCATTCACATGCACGGAACGGTTGACGACGTGTTCGCCGATGCCGATGTCGAAATATTTTCCATGCGTCTGCGTCATCGCCGGAATGCCCCAAATTCCCATCAGCACCAACGATAAAATAAAACCGGCGATGGTCGCCGTGACCGGCAGATGAAAATTATTTTTGCGGAAAATCCGGCCGATGATCAACCCGAACAACGGGAAATAAATTTCTGGACCTTTCGCCAAAAATCCCAGCGCGAGCGCGACATAAAAAATCCACCAATAACGCCAACGGTGGATTTGTTCCGGTCGCGTCAATTCCCAGCCGCTCCAAAACGCGAGCGCAAAAAAGAAAACCAGCGCCATGTCCGCCGTCGCCACGCGCCCGATGACCGCGATGTGCAGGCACGCGACGAACATCGCGCCCGCAAGCAGGCCGGTTTTTGCGTTTGCGATTTTCCGTCCCCAGCGCACGAGGATCAGCGCGGTCAATGTCGTGAACAAGGCTGATGGCAAGCGCGCCGCAAAATCATTTTCGCCGAAAATCCGGTAACTCGTGCTCTGGCACCAATAAATCAAAACCGGTTTGTCGAAACGCCACGCGCCGTTGAACCACGGCACGACATAATCGCCGCGCTGGATCATTTCGCGCGAAGCCTCGGCGAAACGCACTTCGTCGCGGTCGGTCAGCGGCATGATCCAATTGCCCGCGAGCAACAATGCGAGACTGAAAACCACGATGGTTCGTTCCGGATAACGGGCGAGTTTTTCAAAAAATGATTGCATCAACGAAAAATAATTATCGCCGGAATTTTTCGCCGACGCCAGCGATTTGAAATGGCCTGAAGAAGACCGAATTTTTTTACAGAAGTAAACGAAGGGAACAAAGAATTTTGAAATGGCAAGTTTACTGCCTTCGTTCCCTTTGTTTTCTTCTGTAAAATTTAGATTTGGATTTTATTTTTTATGGGGCATACATTCACCGGAATGGCTGTTTTTGAAAAACCCGCCGCGACGTCGCGCGGACAATTTTATTTTACGTTGCTCGCCGGGGCGGTGATCGTGGCGCTTTTGTGGCCGTTGGACACTCGCGTGGACGCCGCCTTGGACGTGACGAAAAATCCAGAACTGGCCCGGGTCGCATGGTGGTGTTCCAAAGTCGGCGAAGGCTGGGTTGTCGCCGTCGTGGTGATTCCCGCCGCTTTTTTCTCTCTCTGGATGAACCATCCGCGCATCGCGTCGCGAATTTTTTTCGCCGGCATGATTTCATTCTTCAGCGGGATTTCCGCCACC
>JAMFSG010000141.1 GCA_026225155.1 Verrucomicrobiota bacterium | reverse complement strand
GCGGTTTCTTCAATTTGGAAACCATTTCCGCAAGCGAATGCGCGCCGATGATTTTTGTGCCCTTCGCTTCGTTGGCGAGAAAGTGATCCACTTTTTCCACCGTGCGGTTGAACGCGACGACGGTGAAGCCGTGGTCGTTCATGTTGAGGATCAAATTCTGGCCCATCACGGCCAGCCCGATCAGGGCGATGTCTGCGGTCGGTTCCATAAATAAATTTACGATATAAGATTGGCGATCAGAAATTTCCAAATTACAACAGCCGATTCTTCACGCCAGCAGTTTCTGAATGAAAATAATTCCAGCGCTGGTGAAAAAACGGAACTGCTTCAGTGATTACCCAATTGCAAACGCGTATCATTTTCCAGCAACGTTTTCAGATTCGCCCAGCCGGCGGCGTTCATGTCGTTGAATGCATTCAGATAAACAGACACGACTTCATGCGGATATTTTGCGAGCAAGGTTTCCACGGCCGCTTTTAATTTCGCATCGTCCACGCCCGGCGGCAGATCGTCCACGACGCCATTTTCATTTTTGATCTCCAGCGCGTTCAGAAAATCCACGAGCATTGTGGCATGTTTTTTCACGAGCCACGCGCGGATGAGCGCGGCGGCGGCGGCATCCAAATGCGGTTTGGTGAGCGCGGTGAGCATGGAAGCATTGCGCGCATCGCGCGGCATGCGTTCGAGAAAAATCGGGCGGACATGTTTCGCCTGCGCGACGGCGGCGACCGTGGCTTTGTAAGCCGGCTTGTCCGATTCAAAGGTGAAACTTAAAATATCATTCGCCAGCGCGGGCGACATGAAACCGAGGAGTTCGTGTGATGTGAGCATGGTTAATCCTTAATTTGTTAAATTGTTGAATCGTGAAGCGATGTAACCATTTAACGGTTCAACGATTCAACGGTCGTTATTGTAATTTTATTTTTCTTCGCGAGTTCCTCGCACGTTTCGCGTTCGAGCAACAGCGATTTGCCGGCTTCGATGGCGAGGACGGAAATTTTCGCCGCCGCGCACGTCTCCAAAGTCTGCGCGCCGAGACACGGAACATCGAAACGCATGTCGTGATTCAGCTTGGCGACTTTCACGGCGACCGCGCCGCCGTCCTTGCCCGCCAGTTCGCCGCCGCGCGCGAGACATTTGTCCGTGCCTTCAAAACCTTCGACGGCGAGGATTGTCCCTTTTTTGACGACGACCAATTGGCCGATCTCCAAACGCGAAATTTCCTTCGCGATCTTGAAACCAAATTCCACGTCGGCTTTTTGCTCGTCGGAAAGTTTCGGGCCGATCTGAAATCCGGCTTGCGGCATGAGCGGCGCGAGCCACGGCGTCGCCTCGATCAAATCCACGCCGTCCTTTTTCAATTCGCCGGCGATCGCGCCAAAAATCGTATGCGCATTTTTTCCTTTCAGCCGCATCATCACGCCGATCGCGCGCAAGTCGGGGCGCAGATCAAAAAGATTTTTCGGCGCGATCTGGCCGAGCATGACGACTTGCTTCACGCCGCGATCGGTGAACGTAGAAATCAATTTTCCAAGCTGGCCGACTTTGAGCCAGACGATTTCGTCCACGAGCGACGCCAGCGCCGGATCGGTTTCGCCTTCCGCCGCCGCAACGACAATTTTCTTCACGCCCGCCGCGCGCGCAAGCCGCGCAAATTCCAGCGGCAACGAGCGGTTGCCGGCGATGAGGCCGATGGATTCGGGCGCGAGGTTCATTTCGTTTTGCGCGCGCAGGATAGCAATTCAGCCGTGCAAATCCAGCCGCGAATTGTTGTCCATTTTTTTGAGGCAGTGTCAATTTTTAGGAAAAACGGCGACGGCATTTTTGGCTTTTCCGGCGATTCATGTTGGCGCGTGGCTTGCTTATGTCATTTAATGCAGTCGCTTGATAATATTTATCTGAAATTGTATCCCACTTTGGAAGCATCCTCGCTCGCCCAACTGCATGAAAATCCGCCGCCGCCCGAGCCGCAACGGGAAATCAGCCGGGATGTCGCGCACGAATTGAACAATGTCCTGACCATCATCCGCGGCTACACGGAGCGGCTGCTGTTCAAAAATGCGGAAAATCCCGCCTTGCGCGCGGACCTGCAATTGATTTGCGATAACGCCAAGCGCGCGGAAAATGTCATCCGCCAAGCCGCGCGCGGCCAGCGGAACCGTCCGGTGACGACCTGAATTAAAAGCCAACCCGACGGCTGGAATTTTCCCGCGAAACATTTGCGGGAAAATCCCATCGCCGAAAAAAAATTCACCAAGCGAGCGAACCGCCGGTTTGATATTCCGTCACGCGCGTCTCGAAAAAGTTTTTCTCTTTGCCCAAGTCAATCGTTTCGCTCATCCACGGAAACGGATTTTTCGCGCCGAATTTCACCGGCAAACCAATGCGTTCAAAACGACGATCGGCGATGTGCTGAACATATTCGCGGAACATTTTGGCGTTCAAGCCAAGAATTCCGCGCGGCAGACAATCTTCCGCGTAAGCGATTTCCAATTCGACAGCTTCGCCGATGAGCGCTTGCAACTCGGCTTGAAATTCCGGCGTCCACAATTCCGGATTTTCCGCCTTGATGCCGTTGATGAGATCAATGCCGAAATTCAGATGAATCGTTTCGTCGCGCAAAATATATTGAAACTGTTCGCCCACGCCGGTCATGCGGTTTTGGCGATGAAACGCGAGCATCATCACGAAGCCGCTGTAAAAGAAAATGCCTTCCATGATGACATAAAAACCGACGAGATTTTTCACGAACCGTTGCATGCCTTCAACCGTGTCGGTGCTGAAATCCGGCTGCAAAATATCGCTCGTCAATTTCATCTCAAACGCGTCTTTGTCGCGGATGGAATTTACTTCGTGATACATGTTAAACACTTCGCGTTCGTCCAGTGCGAGTGATTCGCAGATGTAATGAAACGTGTGCGTGTGGATCGCTTCCTCGAAAGATTGGCGTAACAAATATTGCCGCGCTTCGGGATTCGTGATGTGTTTGAAAATCGCGAGCACAATGTTGTTGCCGACGAGACTTTCCGCCGTGCTGAAAAATCCCAGATTGCGCATGATGACCTGGCGTTCATCGGCGGTGAGCTTGTTGGATTTCCAAAGTTCGATGTCTTTTTGCATCGGCACTTCAGTCGGCATCCAATGATTCGCGCAGCCGTTGAGATAATGTTCCCACGCCCATTTATATTTGAGCGGCATGAGCTGATTCACGTCCACGGCCCGACAATTCAACAGCCGTTTATCTTCGGCGTTGATGCGTTTGGTGAGATCAATGGTTTGCGGACGTTCGTTCGTGGTGTTGCAGCAGGACATAATTTTAT
>JAMFSG010000140.1 GCA_026225155.1 Verrucomicrobiota bacterium | reverse complement strand
TGAAGCAAAGCGCACTTTCAAATGTATTACAAATTTCGAGGATTTAAAATGAAGATTTTGTTACTTACCACATTATAGAACATAAACAAGTAGTTGTGTTTTTACTCTCACTTATTTTTATTTATTAGAATAAAAAAAGGATCGGTACTTTTCCGTTATAATTTTCATCGGTACATGTTTTCAGTGGGACCTACCGTATCGTGTAAGAAATTTTTATAAACTTGATTTTAGTCACAAAAAATTTGCTGATATTGGTTACAGATATCGAGTAGCCGGAATTTGGCGTAATCGTGAAAGTGACATATTTGCCGCCATTGATCGCCTGCATTTCACCCGGTGCAACGCCCGTATTAGTCCAATCATTGCCGCCCCATACATTTCCCGTCGTCGTGCTGATGATTCCGGAACCTCTGGTCAAGCCACCGACAGTGACATTGGGATTGCCGGCAGTTGCGGCGAAAGGCGACGGCCCGCTGGCAGTCAACCCGCTTACATCCCAACCCGCCAAAACGGTTTGCGCCTTGATGGTTGAGCAAGATATGACCGCAATGGCGACACCGGCCAAGATTTTAATCAGTGATTTCATTTTCTCTTTTTTTGTTCAGTTAAATTTCAAGTTTCGGTATTCGTCTGGAAAATTAATTCGGCGTGTTGGGCGACGGATACCAATAAATGGCTCGCGATTTTTGCCATTCCAAATTTCCAGCGGCGCTGGTGTAGTCATCGTCGGCTTCCGGTTGTGTCCGTATAAAATCATTGGTCCGCGCCGAAATGGAACTGCCGTCGCACATGGAGAACTCCCCGCGCTTGTTATGCCGGGCTATCGCATAAAAGCCGGTCACATTTGAAGAAGCGGCGCCGGTGACCGTGGAATTACCGTTGGGATCCACGGCATTGGGATCTGATTCCGCCAGAAAAACCGTGTCCGTCGGTTTGACGATATTGGATAATTTGGTTTGTCCCGGATAAGGCGGACTATGTCGAGTGGAAAAATTGACGCATAGGCGGGAATTTTCGCCATACATAAAGAATGCCTTCCTTACCGTTGGCAAACTGCTGCTCGGATCCGTCTTGTAACTCTTATTGGGATCAAGCGTGGTGGGACAGGAATAAATGCTTCTGGACGAGGGCAACGGCGGATTGAGTGAATGGCCATTGGCACCGTATAAGTTGACCAATGGCAATTGGCCTATAGTTGGAGCCACACAGTTATACCATGCAAAATCATAATTGTCGGTAGCCGTGGCGCTGCCAGTGTCGTTGATGGCAGCAGCGGTGTTGCCCTCTTCAGGAACATAGTCGCGGTTGTCTTGCGCATACATTTGAAAAGCCAATCCCCATTGCCGCAGGTTATTAAGACATTGAATCGCCTGTGCCTTTTGCTTGGCTTTGGCCAGTGCCGGCAAAAGCATCGCCGCCAAAATGGCAATGATGGCAATGACCACTAGCAACTCAATCAATGTAAAAGCACGGCAGGATTGTTGTTTTTTTAAATAAGTCGGTTCTTTCATTTCCAGGTTTATCCTTGTCGGGAACGTCATCGGACCCGTTTCAGAAAGAAGACTGTGCGGGAACTGCATTACGCAGATATGAAGATTGGGTTACGAACAGGAAAATTCCGCCACCGAGAATGCGGAAAGAAAGACCGCACTTATTTTACTCACCAGCAACGTGAAGTTGTTGCCGCATCCATTTTTGCCGAAAGCTAAATAGGCGCTCGCCTTCAGTCACTTAACAGATCAAGCAATCCCCGGATCAAGCCGCTTGTCCAGCACGAGATATTTGCGGACATAATCCACGACGGCATTTTCGAGCGAGGTGACGGGCGCGGCATAGCCGGCGCCGTGCAGCCGCATCAAGTTCGCCTGCGTGAAATATTGATATTTGTCGCGGATGGTTTCCGGCATCTCGATGAATTTGATGTTCGGCTTTTTTTTCAGCGCGACGAAAACGGCGTTCGCCAAATCAATCCACGAACGCGCGCCGCCGCTACCGATGTTGAAAAGGCCGTTGGCTTTTGGCGTCGCCGCGAGGTGCAATGTCATCGCCACACAATCTTTAACGTAAAGAAAATCGCGCTTCGATTCGCCGTCTTTGTATTCCTTGCGATAGCTTTTGAACAATTTGATGACGCCTTCTTTTTGCACCTGCGCAAAACTTTTATGCACGAGCGAACGCATGTCGCCTTTGTGATCTTCGTTCGGGCCGAAGACGTTGAAATATTTCAAACCGACAATTTTATTCAAAAAACCGGCGCGCTTGGCGTGCAGATCAAAAAGGTGTTTTGAATAGCCATACATATTCAGCGGGCGCAAGGTGTCGAGCTTCGTTTCATTGTCTTCCATGCCTTGCTCGCCGTCACCGTAAGTCGCCGCCGACGACGCATAAACGAAACGTGATTTATTTGCCAGCGACCAGACGGCGAGATCGCGGGTGAACTCGTAATTATTTTTGACGAGATACGTCGCGTCTTTTTCCGTCGTGGCCGAACAGGCGCCGAGGTGCAGCACGCAATCAAATTTCCCGAGCGCGCCATTTTGCAAGCGCGGCAATAAATCAGCGGCTTCGACGTAATCGGCAAAACGCAGCGGCGTGAGATTGCGCCATTTTTCGTTCGTGCCAAGAATATCGCAGACGACGATGTTGTCGCAGCCGCGCCGGTTCAATGCCCAGACGAGCGCGCTGCCAATGAAGCCCGCGCCGCCAGTCACCAAAACACGTGCGTCCGAAAAATCATTGGGCTTCATAATTTATTTTACCAGCCGAGAACGTGCGCAAAGATCAGCGGCGCGACGATCGTCGCGTCGGATTCGATGATGAATTTTGGCGTCTTCACGCCGAGTTTGCCCCAGGTGATTTTTTCGTTCGGCACCGCGCCGGAATAACTGCCGTAGCTCGTGGTCGAATCGCTGATCTGGCAGAAATAGCCCCAGAGCGGGACGCTCGTGCGCAGCAAATCTTGATGCAACATCGGCACGACGCAGATCGGGAAATCGCCGGAAATGCCGCCGCCAATCTGGAACATTCCAATCGTGCTTTTTTTGGTGGCTGTCTTCGTATAAAACTCGGCGAGCCACGTCATGTATTCGATGCCGGTGCGGACGGTATGGACATTTTTCACGTCGCCGCGAATCACAGCGGCGGCATACATATTCCCAAGTGTTGCGTCTTCCCAACCGGGCACAACGATGGGCAGATTTTTTTCCGCCGCCGCGAGCATCCAGGAATTTTTCGGATCAATTTGATAATATTTTTTGTACTTGCCGCTCAACAAAACTTTGTAGAAAAATTCGTGCGGGAAATAGCGTTCGCCTTTTTTATCAGCGTCCGTCCAGACTTCGAGCATGGCTTTTTCCATGCGGCGCATCGCTTCGCCTTCGGGAATGCACGTGTCGGTCACGCGGTTCATGT
>JAMFSG010000139.1 GCA_026225155.1 Verrucomicrobiota bacterium | reverse complement strand
TTTTCTTCCAGCGCGCGGCGCATCACGTCGAGCGGCGCAGTTCTGCCCGTCCAGATTTCAAACGCCTTCGCGCCTTGGTGCAACAACATGCCAAGTCCATTCGCCGTTTTACAACCGGCGGCTTTCGCGGCTTTCAACAAAGCCGTTTCTGCCGGGCGATAAATCATGTCGTAAACCGCGCGCGTTTGTTTCAGCGAAAATTCTTTTTCATCCAGCGGCGAAGCATCTTCGGTTTTCAAACCAAGTGAAGTTGCGTTCACCAATAGATCAACCGAATTTTTCGGATAACCGATGGAAACATTCGCGGACGGAAATTGTTTTTTGATTTCGCCGGCAATTTCTTCAACTTTGCTGCGCGTGCGGTTGACAAGAAAAAGTTCCGCGACATTTTCGGAAGCGAGTTTCAACGCCGCCGCGCGCCCTGCTCCGCCCGCGCCCAGCAATAAAACTTTTTTCCCGCGCAATTGGATTTTCAAATCTTCACGCAATGAATTAGCCAGACCATCAACATCCGTGTTGTGACCGATGGCGCGAATTTTACCAGAGCTGTCGGCTTCAAATTTGATCGTGTTGACCGCGCCCCATTTTTTGGCCGATGCGTCCAATTCGTCCACGAGTTCCAGCGCGAGTAGTTTGTGTGGCACGGTGAGATTGAATCCGGCGAAATTCATCGCCTTCGCACCTTCGATGGCAGCGCGCAAATTTTCCGGTGCGACTTCAAACGCGAGGTAACGCCAGTTCAAGCCGAGTTCGGCGAACGCGGCATTGTGCATCGCGGGCGACGCGGAATGGCGGATCGGCGAACCGAGCACGGCGCAAAGGCGCGTGCTGGCGTTGATCGCGGATTGGACCGGCTGTGACACGCGCAAATTTATACGCGGCAAAGGCGTGAGTTCAAAGCGTAAAGTCCAAGCGGATAGACATCTGGCGAGCCGCAAATCAGTAACTGGTAGGGACGGCGCGCTGCGCCGTCCGCGCCGGGTTGCGGCGCAACGAATAAGCCAGCAGTTCACGCAACCACCTTCGTTTCCGTCGCCTGACGCTACGCTCGGCGACGGGGACATCGCAGCGCGATGTCCCTACCAACGCCGCCGGAGCGTTGAGCATTGCCCGGCGTTTCGCTAAAAATAAATCTCATAATTGCCCTGCCGCGTTTCCGCGCATAGACTGCGCGCGTGAAATCCAAAGGTTCAGTTTATCTGGTTGGCGCCGGTCCCGGCGATGCCGGTTTGTTGACGTTGCGCGGCGCGGAATTGCTGCGGCTCGCCGATGTAATTATTTATGATCTGCTCGTGAATCCGGCGCTGCTGAAATTCGCGCGCGCGGACGCCGAAATCATTTCGCGCGGCAAGCGCACGGAATTTTCGCAGGAACAGATCAGCGAACTTTTGATCGCGAAAGCGCGTGAAGGAAAAACCGTCGTGCGGCTCAAGGGCGGCGACCCGTATATTTTTGGTCGCGGCGGCGAAGAAGCCGAGGCGCTCGCGGCGGCGAAAATTGCTTTTGAAGTCGTGCCCGGCGTGACATCGGTCATCGCCGCGCCGAATTACGCGGGCATTCCGCTGACGCATCGCGACCATTGCTCGAGCTTCACGGTTTTCACCGGCCACGAAAATCCCGACGACGCAAAAACAAATCTACGCTACGAAGAGATCGCGAAAATTCCCGGCACGAAAGTTGTTTTGATGGGCATGGAAAAATTGGCCGACTGGACGAAATCGCTCATCGCGCATGGAATGTCACCAGCCACACCGGTCGCCGTCGTGCAATCGGGAACGCTCGGGAAACAAAAATCTGTTTCAGGAACTTTGGCAACGATCGCGAAACTTGTCGCCGAGAAAAAAATTGTTCCGCCCGCGCTCACCGTGATCGGCGACGTGGTGAAGTTGCGCGAAAAATTGAATTGGGCCGAGCAACGTCCGCTGTTTGGCAAACGGATTGTCGTCACGCGTTCGCGCGGGCAGGCGGTAAAATTTTTGAACAAACTTTCCGAACTCGGCGCGGACGTTCTGGAAATTCCCGCCGTCAAGGGCGTTGATCCCGACAACAAACAGGATTTTATTGACGCCTTGCTCGCGTTGAATACTTACGACTGGCTGGTGTTCACGAGCGCGAATGGCGTCACGGTTTTCTTCGATCTTTTCTTCCGGCGTTTTCAGGATTTGCGCGACATCGGCGGCGCGAAAATTGCCGCCGTCGGCCCGGCGACCGCCGCGAAATTGCGCGAACTGCATCTGCAAGTGGATCTCATGCCGGAAGAATTTATCGGCCGTAAGATCGCGGAAAAATTTGCGAAGCATAGCAGTATCGAGAATTCCAAGATCGCCCTGCTCCGCGCCGAAAAAGCGAATCCCGACCTGCCGCGCGCGCTCGAAGAAATGGGTGCGATCGTGGACGACATTGGCCTCTACAAAACGGTTGCGGAGACGGCAGATTTTTTTGGCGCAGCGGAAAATTTTCGCGAACACGGCGCGGATTGGATCACGTTCACGAGCGGTTCGACTGTTGAACATTTTCACATGCGCTTTGATTTGCCGAAATTGTCGAAAAAATTTCCGCAACTGAAACTCGCATCCATCGGCCCGGAAACGAGCAAAGCCATCACAGCGCTCGGATTGAAACCAGCCGTGGAAGCGAAGGAACACACGACGGCGGGTTTGCTCGCAGCAATTTTGAAGGCAGCAAAAGCTTAACAGTTACGAATAAGGAAGGCAGGAAAACAGGAATATTTTTTCTCGAATTCCTACTTTCCTTATTTATTCTGATTCAGTTTCCGTGATAACCGTATCCGTGTGTTCGTAAGCTGGTGCGCAGCAGCAGAGCAATCGTAAAACTTCATTGCCCGTGTTCCACAGTTTATGTTTTTGGCCGGGCGGAATGGCGATGGCGTCGCCAACTTTCACTTCACGCGTTTCATTTTCGATGCGGATTTTTCCGATGCCATGCGTGATGTAATAAATCTCCTCGGCGCGCGGATGAAAATGTTCCTGCGTCGCGCCGCCGACCGGTAATCGCGCTTCGGCCAGACTTTGATTGCGAATGACGGAATTGCGGTGCGCCAGCAATTCGCGGATTTCCGAACCGTCCTTGGTGATGAACGGCGGAACTTCGTTAAGATTTTTTACGTCCATATTTTTATCATCCTCGTTCTCGTCCTCATCGTCATCCTCAATTTTTGAGGACGAGGATGAGCATGACGATGAAAATAATTTTGCTCTAGAAATTTTCCGGCACGCGAAAAACTTTGGCCAGATCAATTTGCCCCAGCACGACGCCGAAAATGATCAAGAGCATCGCCAGATAAAATGTCGGTGAAATCTGTTCGCCCAACGTGAAATGCACCCAGATGCACGTCGTTACGGGAATCAGATTATTGAAAAGCAAAACTTTGCTCGCCTGCCAATGACGCAGCGCGTTGTTCCAGAACGCATAAGGAATTACGCCGCCGAAAATGATGCAGAAAGTCATGATGCCGATGTGCTTCGGCGTGACCGGAAGTCCATGAAAATAAACTTCAACGAGGCCGAGGGGAATCAAAATGACACCGGACATCCACATGGAATTCGCGGCGACTTCGAGACCGTTCACGCGCGCGCTCAACCAGCGGCTTTGACGGCTGTAAAATGCCCAGAAAACGCTCGCGACTGACGCGCATAATTCTCCGAGCAGATTTGTTTGCTTGCCGGTTTTCAACGCGGGCCAAAATAAAACCAGCACGCCGGCGACCGCGAGTAGCGCGGCGGAATAACGTCGCACGCTCGCCCACGTCCGGCGTGGACGTTCCTCCGCCAGCAATGCCCAAACCGGCGACGCGCCGAGATAAAGCGCGACATGCGAAGCCGAAGTCAGTTTCAGCGCCCAATTAAAAGTGATCGTGTAAAACGCGAGGCTCAAGCCGCCACGCAGCCATAATTGTTTGCGCAATTCCGGCGTCAGTTTTTCAAATTGTCCGAGCCAGTTCGTGAATCGCAGCACGCCGAGCAAAATGAAACCCGCAAAAACAAACCGCATGCTGCCGGTGAAAACCGGCGGCCAACTGCCCAGCAACCATTTGGTTCCGGCATTATTGCCGCCCCAAAAGATGACGACCATCAGCAGGCTCAAGCCGATGGCCGTATTATTTTTCTTTTCCGACACGCGACGAGATTATGGCAACGGGTGAAGCGGTTCAACCAAACTGGGAGCGCCGGCTTCCAGCCGGCGTATTTCAAAACAAAGCCAACTCGCCGGCTGGAAGCCGGCGCTCCAGTTTTTGTTTGACCGGCGCGCGGTGGAATCTATTTTCCATGACATGGATCATTCACCCGGTTTTCTCAAAATTGTGGCCGACGCCCAGACGCGCGTCCGCGAAATTTCCGTGGATCAAACCCGCGCGTGGCTCGCGCAAAATCCCAAGGTCGTGCTCGTGGACGTGCGCGAAGATTCGGAGTGGAACGCCGGTCACGCGGTCGAAGCCGTGCATCTCGGCAAAGGTGTTTTGGAACGCGATCTGGAAAAAATGTTTCCCGACCCGAAAACGGAACTCATCATGTATTGCGGCGGCGGCTATCGTTCCGTGCTGACGTGCGATGTCGCGCAAAAAATGGGTTATCGCAGCGTCCATTCGCTCATCGGCGGTTTCAAGGCGCTGAAACAAGCGGACTGGCCGATGAAAAGCGGCGCTTAATTATTTTTGGAGAGCGGGTGAATTGCGAATCGAAATGCCATCCACATTGTCAGCGAACACAGCGGCTTGAACTTCTTTGGCAACTTGTGGTTTGAAATTATCAATTTCCAAGCCTTGAACATCGGAAAATATTACCGCCGGACGCAAATCATTCGTCAGAAAACTTGTATTGATATTCGCGAGTTCCAGATCGCGGACGTGCCTCGCAAAAATTCCGTAGGCGGGCAGCGTGCCGATTTTGCCGGGTTCAGGATAGCCTTCGCCTAGCTCCTTCGGATTGATGGCGGCGTCTTTCGCCGTGCCGCCGCCGTTGCTGATGAGCCGGATATTTTCCAAACGCACGCCTTCAATCGGTTGTTCCGGCAAACCTGAAATCTGGATGCCGCTCATTTTGCCGACGCCATCGGCGATGACGTTGGAGATCAAAATATTTTTCGCGCGACTGTTCGTCGTGAGATTCGGCGTGCGATTGCGTTTGCCGGTCGTGATGTAAATCGCGTAGTCCGGCAAGTCCATCATTGTAAGATTGTTGATCGTGATATTTTCCAAAATGCCGCCGTCCACTTCTTCGAGCGCGAGGCCGCGGCAACTGCGGAACGTGCAGTTCGCGACGGTGCAATTGCGAAAACCGCCGCTCGATTCCGTGCCGAACTTGATCCGGCCATTGTGATTTCTACTCGGCTTCATCGTGCCGTCGAGCAAAGTGCCTTCTTCAAAACCGGAAACCTGGCAGTTGACGATGGTGAGATTTTCCGTGATGCGCGGCTCGCCGAGCGCGTAGGTGCTTTTCGGGCAAAGGCCGTCGTCATTCGGCGAATTAATGCGGCAATTGGAAACAGTCGTGTTGCGGCAGCAATCAATGTCAATGCCGTCGCGATCGGTGTCCATCGTTACGTTGTCCACGGTCAAGTTGTCGCAACCAGTGACGAGAATCGCAAACCAGCCGCCATGAAAAATAGTGACGTCGCGCAACAAGACATTCCGGCACAGTTTCAAGCAGATGGATTTGTTCGCCGTGGTCGGCGGCGCGACATTTGAATCGCGTTCCAATCCGCCGCCGTTGATCGTGCCGGAGCCGGTGATGGAAATGTTCGTGAGATTCTCGCCCCAGATCAGGCTGTTGTGAAAATATGTGTGGCCAGCGTCTTGATAAGCTTTGCCGGCAAACGATTCCGCCGGATCGTAGGCGTTGAGATTTTGCGGTGCGCCGAGAATCGTCGCGCCTGCGTCAATGAGCAGATGGATGTTGCTCTGCAGATGGATCGAACCGCTCAAATAAGTTCCCGCCGGAAATAAAACTGTTCCACCACCGAATTGCGCGGCGGCGGCAATCGCCCGGTTGATGGCTGGGCTGTCGAGGTTTGTGCCGTCGCCCAACGCGCCAAAATCACGGACATTGAAATAATTTTTAACAGAAGTTTCTACTGCCGCGCCGGCCAAAAAAGAAGCAAGTGAAAGTGAAAAAAACAAAACGATAGTGCAAATGCCGAAATGGGTTTTCATGCGTTGGTTTTAATCTTGAAGCCAACTTCATAATAATTCCAGCCAAATGCTGGCGAACAAAATTTATGCTGAAAGGCCGTTGCGCTTTGGCTCGACAAAGACTGAATTTTCCGGCAGTTTGTCGTCGCCAGGGCCTGTGGAGTGTGGACTTACGAACCCCGCGAGGACCGGAAGGTAGCAACGGCAGTATGCTTTGCAATTGCCGCAGTCACCCTGGCACTTTCCATTTGCGATTTGCGATTGCCGATTTACGATTTGTCATCGCAGTTGCAATCCGCCCGTAAATCGTAAATCGTGAATCGAAAATGTCTTATCAAGTCATAGCGCGCAAATACCGTCCGCAGAAATTCGCCGACGTCGTCGGGCAGGAACACGTCACGCAGACGCTCGCCAACGCCATCGCGCAGAAACGCATCGCGCACGCGTATCTTTTTTGCGGCCCGCGCGGCACGGGCAAAACCACCATCGCGCGCATTTTTGCGAAATGTTTGAATTGCACCGGCGGACCGAAAATTGATTTCGACGATAACGATCCGCGCGTCCAGGAAATCACCGAAGGCCGTTCGCTCGACGTTTTGGAAATTGACGGTGCGAGCAACAACGGCGTCGAACAAGTCCGCGAATTGCGCGAGACCTGCAAATACGCGCCCGCGAATTCGCAGTTCAAAATCTACATCATTGACGAAGTCCACATGCTTTCAACGGCGGCGTTCAATGCGCTGCTGAAAACGTTGGAAGAGCCGCCCGCGCACGTGAAATTCATGTTCGCGACAACTGATCCGGAGAAAGTTTTGCCGACGATTTTGTCGCGCTGCCAGCGATTCGACCTGCGCCGGATTCCGAGCGCGCTCATCACGAAACATCTCGCCGAAATCGCGGGCAAAGAAAAAGTCACGATTGACGCCCCGGCTCTGCACGCCATCGCGCGCGGCGCCGACGGCGGAATGCGCGACGCCGAATCTACGCTCGACCAGCTCATCAGTTTTTGCGGCGACAAAATCGAAGAAGCTGACGTGCTTTCGATGTTCGGTCTTGCCGCACAAAATCAGATTTTGAAATTGAGCCACGCGATTCTGGCCGGTGAAATTTCTGTCGCGCTCACGCAACTCGACGAACTCGCGCGCGGCGGCAAAGACCTCGGCCGTCTGCTCGGCGATTTGCTAAATCATTTTCGCAACTTGCTCATCTTCCAAGTTTCCAAAGGCGACTTGAATCTCATGGAAGCGTCTGAAGCTGAAATTTCTGCGCTGAAAGAACAAGGTTCGTTGGCGAGCGTAGATTCGCTCACGCGCATTTTGGAAGTTCTCGCCGATGCCGAATTACGTTTGCGCGACGCCGCGTCGAAAAAAATTCTACTCGAAGTCACTTTGCTCCGCGCCATCGAAGCCCGCAGCGCAATGAGCCTTGACGCCGTGCTGAAACAATTGAATCAGTTGCGCGGACAAAGCAGTGGGACAGGCGTCTCGCCTGCAAGCCCGCAAAATATTTCTCGCGAAGGCCGCGAAGTGCGCGAAGAAAATAAAAAGGAAACTTTTTCACAGCCTCCGCCAACTTTGCGTTCTTCGCGCGACGTTCAAGCTGCTCCGGTTATTTCGTCCGCGCCAACCGCTTCAACGATTCAACAATTTAACGATTCAACAAATCCGCCGGCAAATTTACCAGATTTGTGGTCGCAACTCATCGAAGCCGTTGGCCGCGTGAGTCCGTTCACGCGCGGATATTTGATTGATGCGCATCCGGTTTCGTTCGTGAAAAATATTTTGACCATCGGCTTCGATCCGGAATTTGCGGATCACATTGGCCTCGTGGATAATTCGCGTAATCATACTTTGCTCGCGACCAAGCTCGCGGAACTCGGCCACGCGAATTGTCAGATCAAATTTGTGAAAGCCGAAGCGCCCGCCGGTTGGGAACGTAAAACAATTCCCACCGCGCTATCGCCAGCTCCAGTTGCCGCCAAAACTGCAACCACTGTGTCAGCCACAACAAAACCAGTTGAAAATGCAACCGCACCAGTTACCGAGAAAAAAACTGCGCCGGTCGCGTTCAACAAAGATGATTTCAAAAACGATCCACTCATCCAAAAAGCTTTGGAAATTTTCAAAGGCACGATTGTGGAAGTGCGCGCCTGACGTTTGACTAAAAATTAAAAACTCAAAACTTAAAATTATTTAATCATGTCCAGCATCGGAAAACTCATGAAACAGGCTGCGCGAATGCAGCAGCAGATGGAACAAGTGCAGGCGCAGCTCGCGGCGCGCACGGTCGAGGCGACCAGCGGCGGCGGCGCGGTCAAAATCACCGCAAAATGCGACGGCTCGATCGCGGCGATCAAGATTGATCCGCAGGCGCTGAATCCGTCCGACGCGCAATTGCTCGAAGACATGATCCTCACCGCCGCGAACCAGGCGCTCGCGCAAGCGAAAGATATTTCCAATTCGGAAATGGGCAAGATCACGGCGGGCATGAACCTGCCGGGGATGATGTGAACCAATTAAAAATTAAAAATGCAAAATTAAAAAAGAACGGCAGCCGCCGGTGCGTTCCGTCATTTTTAATTTTTAATTTTTAATTTTGCATTCTCATGCTTCCCGATTCCATCACCGCGCTGATCGCCGCGCTCGCCAAATTGCCCGGCGTCGGACCACGCTCGGCGGAACGCATCGCGTTGCACATCGTGCAGGTGGATGTCGCGAATGCCAGGCATCTCGCCGAAACGGTTTTGTATGCGCGCGAGAAAATAAAATTTTGCGAAATCTGTGGTTCGCTCACGGAAATATCCCCCTGCTCTTTTTGCACCGATGCGCGGCGCGACGCTTCGCTGGTTTGCGTCGTGGAAAAAGCCGTGGATATTTTGAGCATTGAAAAATCCGGTTCGTATCGCGGAAAATTTCATGTGCTCGGCGGAAAAATTTCGCCGCTCGATGGCGTCGGACCGGACGATCTGCGCATCGCGGAATTGGAAAAACGCCTGACGACTGAACCGATCCGCGAAATCGTCATCGCGCTCGGCACGGACGTAGAAGGCGACGCGACGAGCAATTATCTCGCAAAACGGCTCGCGCGCGCCGGACTGAAAATTTCCCGCATCGGTTTTGGTTTGCCCGCCGGCAGCGGCTTGGAATTTGCCGACGAACTTACCTTGAACCGCGCGCTCGAAGGCCGCCGCGAAATGTTGTGAAAGATTCACCCGTTTTCATTTTCGATCTCGGCAAAGTGCTGGTGGATTTTGACTGGTCTATCGCCGCCAAAAAAATTGCCGCGCGCAGCGACCGTGCGCCGGAAAGTTTTCATCAACACCTCGCCGCTTCACAATTGCTCTGGCAATACGAATGCGGCCAGATCAATCGTCAGAAATTTTTCGAGATCATCCGTGAAGAAATAAAATTTCGGGGCGAATTGGAAGAATTCAGCGGTTATTTCGCCGACATCTTTTCGGAAATTGCGCCGATGGTTTTGCTGCACGCGGAATTGCGGCAGCGCGGTTTCAAAACGTTTATTTTTTCCAACACGAACGATCTCGCCATCGAACATGTGCGGAAAAATTATCCGTTCTTCGCCAATTTTGACGGCTACATTTTTTCCTACGAAGTCGGCGCGATGAAACCGCATGCAAAAATCTACGAAGCGATGGAAAAAATGACGGGCAAATCCGGCGCGAATTTGATCTACATTGACGACCGGCCGGAAAACATTGAAACTGGCAAATTGCGCGGCTGGCGGGCGATTTTACACGAGACACCGGAGAAAACGCGACAAGCTTTGAAAGCGTTTGGATTTTAGCGGCAGTCGCAGTGCTTCGGCCGCAGAGACGCTCGCCCACTAGACTTGAAATCATGCGCTTGACTCAACAAAGCTGATGATTTTGACTGGCGGCAATCAGACGCGCACATGTTCATCGCCATACCAGTGGGAATGAATTACCGGACCGAAAGGCTTCCGTTGGTTACACTTTCCCTCATCGGCATCAATACGCTGGTTTATCTGGTCTCGTTGATTTTCTTTTTTTCAACGCAAGGCGATTCGAACATTTGGATATATGAACATCTCTGGTTGATTCCGGCGCAATCGTTTTGGTGGATGTATCTGACTTCGATGTTCGTTCATGCGGGAATTTTCCACCTGCTCGGCAACATGATTTTTCTGTTCCTGTTCGGCTCATGCGTGGAAGACCTCATCGGGCGCGCGCGGTTTGCAATTTTCTATTTGCTCGGCGGATTGGTGGCGGAACTCATCTATATCGTCATGTCGCCGGAACATTTTGCCTCGATGATTCCGATGGGCGGTGCGTCCGGCGCCATCAGTGCGTGCATGGGCATGTATCTGTTGCTGCGCGCCAGCGCGGATATTGAGTTCAAATATTTTCTTTGGTTCCTCGTCATCAAGGCGGGGGAGTTTGAAATCCCGGCATGGGTGGCGATCACCTTCTGGTTTTTGAAAGATTTGTTGTGGGCGGTGCTCGGCATGACATCCAAACACAATCACGGCGGCGTGGCGTTCGGCGCGCATGTCGGCGGATTTCTCGGCGGCCTGGCGATGATCAGCATCTACAAATGGATCATCCGCCTGCGCGAAACGGAAGAACCCGAGGCCGCCCAATCCAGGCTCATCATTGATCCAACAAAAATCATTGCCGCGCAGAATGCGCCAATTCCAGCGCTCGCGGCCACAAGCGAAACGCCGACCATTTTCCTGCATGACGGCAGCGAACAAACGGGGCCGTTCACCCTTACGCAAGTGCAGCTGAAATTGCATCGCGGAGAGATTGGCCGCGAAGGACAGTATTGGAGCGAAGGCATGACGGAGTGGCAGAGTGTGTTGGAACTGGCGGGCAGCCCGCTGCAATAATCAATCTGGACAATTTGGAAATGAAATTTTAGCGTTGCGGGCATGAAAAATAACCCGATCCGAATCGCGCTGTTTATCGCGGCATTCTCCCTGTGTTCATTCACACTCCACGCGGCGGACAACGCCCAGGCCGAAAAGATTTTCAAGGGTCTGATCACGGCGCAAACCGCGAAAGATTACGATGCTTTTGTCGCCGATGCCGACGACAATTTGAAAGCGGCGCTGACCAAGACTCAATTTGACGCTGCGTCAAACGTCATAATCAAACGGACCAGCGGCGGTTATGACACCACTTTTTTGGGCGAGCTGAATCAGCATGGCTATCAAGTTTTTCTTTTCCGGCTGCGCTTCAAAGACGGCGGCGACGACATTCTCGGCACGATGAGTTTGAAAGCGGACAAAGTCGGCGGAATCTATTTCAAATAATTTTTAACTACAAAAAAAAATCCACATGAATAATTCATCTAAATCTCTGGTCGGTATTTTAATGGGCAGCGATTCGGACTGGCCCACGATGAAAGCCGCCGCCGATGCGCTGACGGAATTCGGCATCGCGAGCGAAGCGAAAGTCATCTCCGCGCATCGCGATCCGCGCGGACTTGAAGAATACGTTTCCACCGCGACACAACGCGGATTGAAAGTCATCATCGCCGGCGCGGGCGGCGCGGCGCATTTGCCGGGCGTCACGGCGGCGTTCACGATTTTGCCGGTCATCGGCGTGCCGATTCTCGGTAAATCGTTCGACGGATTTGATTCGTTGCTTTCGATCGTGCAAATGCCGCCGGGCGTGCCGGTCGCAACGGTCGCGGTTAGTGGCGGACGCAATGCGGGAATTTTGGCCGTGCAGATTTTGGCCGTCGGCGACGCGGCTTTGCAGGAAGCGTTAAAAAAATTCAAGGTGAAATTGACCGAAGAATCGCGCGCAAAGAACAAGACGCTGACGAGTAGTTGAATCGTTAAACGGTTGAATTGTTGCATCGAAAAACGGCCGCGAACAATTCACGATTCAACGATTCGACAATTTAACGCTTCAACCAAAATGGAACCACTCATCGAAGGCGTCCACAAATTCCGCAACGACGAGTTCGGGAATTATCGGAAGCTTTTTCGCAAGCTGTCGCAGGAGGGGCAGAATCCGCACACGCTGTTCATCACTTGCTCGGATTCGCGCGTGCTCGCGGAACTGATCACGCAGAGCAAGCCGGGTGATTTGTTTGTCGTCAAAAACGTCGGCAACATCGTTCCGCCCGCCAGCGCGATGGGCGATACGAATTCCACCGCCGCCGCGATTGAATTTGCCGTGGAAACTTTGCGCGTGAACGACATCGTGATTTGCGGCCATTCGCAATGCGGCGCAATCGCTGCCTTGCTCGCCAAAAAACCGGTGAGCGATTCCACGCCGCACTTGCGCGACTGGTTGAACCTTGCCGCGCCCGCGCTGGAGACGTTGAAGAAAAATTATTCGCACTTGCGCGATACCGCCAAGCAGGAAACCGCCGCCGCCGAGGAAAACGTTTTGTTCGGCCTCGATAATCTGCACAGCTATCCGTGCGTGCAGGAACGGCTCGCGGACGGCACGCTGCGTTTGCACGGCTGGTTTTTCAAGATCGCCACAGCGGAACTTTTTGCCTACGACCCGGAGACGAATCA
>JAMFSG010000138.1 GCA_026225155.1 Verrucomicrobiota bacterium | reverse complement strand
CCAACCAACTCCTTGGGTGTTTTGTCTGCGTGCGGCCCTATGTTCTTATAGGGCCGTTAAACTGCGCCATTGTCTTTAACCACCCACAAACCCTCCCGCGGTACATTGTCTTAATAATAATAAACAGTATGTTACAATTAATTGATGATGGACAAGGCTGCGGAATGAAATGCAAAAACCCGTTCAGTCCGAAGACCAGAAAAGCGAGTCCCATGAGCAGCCGGGCGGTGATTATTAGATAGCGCATAATGATTTTAGTTTTATTGGTTTAGTTTTTCAGGTCAGCCATTTGACGCTTTTGCCAGATATTCGTCAAGCTGCGCGAACGTGCCGGCCCAACCTTGCGTCATGCCATCGCGCGCAGCATCAAACGCCTTGATCTCTTCGTCCGTCGGATTCAACAGCGCCCATTCCAGCGTCACCAGCGTTTTGCTGTCGCGCCCGGCGAACGTCGTCGTCGAAAGCATTTCCAACGGCCACGTCGGGCTGAACGGATGCCGCGCAGTGCCGCCCTCTTCATCCGAAAAGGAAGTGATGAGGACGATTTTTCCCGGCGCGACGATTTCGCGATAAACAAATTTGCGCCACATCTCTTTGCCATCCGGCGCGCACAGGCAATAATGAAAAGTTCCGCCCGGACGAAAATCCAGTTTCGCCGCCGGCATCGTAAAACCTTTTGGTTTGAGCCATTTCATCATCGCTTCGCGTTCCGTCCACGCTTTCCAAACGAGTTCGCGCGGCGCGTTGAATTCGCGCGAAATGACAAATGGTTGGCTGAACGCCTTCGCCAAAAATTCGCCGAGCTTTTCGAGCGTCTGCTTGCCGCCTTCGATCGCGCCAAACTCTTTGACCACGCGATCGCGTTCCGCTGCGGACGGAAAAACGAGGCGCATCGTAATTTTTGTTTTGTTTGCCGCCAGCGCTTCAAATGTCCAAGTCGAGGTGAAACGCACGCCCGGCTCGTTTTCCTTATGCCCGCCGTGGGAATAAACGATGCGCTCGTGTTTCACTATTTCGATGAAAACCGCGTCGTTCGGATAATTGACGCCGTCCGGCCCGTGCAAAATGTGTTTCCAAACGCCGCCGGGGCGGAAATCCATTTCGATCAACGTGTCCGTAAAACCGCGCGGTCCCCACCAATTCACGACGTGTTTTGGATTCGATATCGCTTCCCAAACCAGTTCGCGTGGCGCATCGAATTCGCGCGTGATGATAATTTCGCGGTCGGCGGTATTTTCCGGCGGGTTATTTTTGGTCGCGGTCATTTTTGGAAACAATTTTATTTTTTTAATCTTGAGGAATGATGACCATCCACGAAATGCCGAAATGATCCGTGACCATGCCGAAACGCGGCGAGAAAAAAGTTTTGGTCAACGGCAATTGGATTTCCCCGCCGTCCGCCAGCGCGGCAAAAAAGCGGTCGGCATCGGCTTCTGTTTTCACGGTGAGCGACAAAGAAAAACCGCTGAAACCAACGCCCGGTTGGCAACGACCATCGGATGCGAGCACGATCGTGTCGCCGATCTTGAGCGTTGTGTGCATGATTTTATTTTCCGCGCCGGGCGCAATCATGGTCTGGTCGGGCGAATCTTTGAAACGCAATAGCATGACGATTTCCGCACCAAGCGCTTTTTTATAAAATTCAACCGCCTCTTCGCAGCGGCCATTGAAAATGAGATACGGTTGGATGGAATAATTTAAGCTCATGATTTTATTTGGTTGATAGTTGTTTCAATAAACGGATGCGCCGAATTCGCGGATAAATCCAGAAAATTATTTCGCCTTCGGGTTCATTTCCCAAAGCGCGAAAGTATTTTTCTCCGTGTCCTGACAAATGGCCAGATAACCCATGCCCGGCACGGCGGTTTTGGGTTTACAGATTTCGCCGCCTAGTTTTTCCACCTTCGCCATGAAACGCGTGACGGATGGAACGAGAATGTAATTGGTGATGGTGTGTGTTGGGTGCATCCGCTTCATCATTCCGCCGTCGGGCGAAGCGTCCGCGCCGCCGGTGTCAATGTGCGAATAGTCAGCCATGTGCGGCAAAGGATTGATCTCCCAGCCAAACAACTTGCCGTAGAATTTTTTCGCCCGCGCCGTGTCATCCGCCGGAATTTCAAACCAAACCAATCCGTGCACCGGTTTCTTTTTTGTTTTGCTCATGATTTTATTTTTGTTGTGGTTGCGTTTCGACAAATTGTTTCAGTTCCGTGCCGAGCAGCTGCGTCCAGCCTTGCAGGAAATTTTTGCGCGGGAACAATGGGCCTTTCGGGAAAGTTTCTAAACCGTCGTGCGTCACCTTCAAGCGCGTTTTATCGCCTTCGGCAAATAACTCAAACGTGACGAGCGAATTTCCTTCGTAGCCTTCGTATCGCCACGTGTAGGCGATTTTCTTTTGCGGAATCACTTCCGTGACTTGGCAGCGATGATCATAAACATTGCCTTCGTGTTCGACGACGAAGCGAAATTCACAGCCGACTTTTGGCTCGAATTTTTCCGTGTCGAAATACCATTTCGCCATGTCGTCGCGATTTGTGATCGCGCGCCAGACGAGCGCGACCGGCGCGGCAAAAGTGCGTTCCAGCATAAGCGGCCCGCTTTCGACCAAGTCTGTGAGCCGTTCCAAACTTTGCGTCATGCCCGCTTCAAATCCGCCGACATATTTCGCCGCGTCCGCGTCAAAGACTTGCGCGAGATGAGAACGCATCGTGAGTTTTGTTTTTCCATCCGGCTGCTCGGCCAATGTCAGCGTGTGATGAAACTCAAAAATCATTTTGCCGTTCGCATCGAGCGCGCCGGTCGTCGTCACCAATTTTTCTGGCGCGATGACTTCGAGAAATTTCCCGCCCATCGGAAATTCCGTGCCGTTCGGCGCGCGCATGACGACGTAAATTTTATTACCGGCCTTCGCATCCCATTCGCAAACCGGCGCAGTGAATCCGCGCGGCCCCCACCATTGCGCCAAGTGTTTCGCTTCCGTGCAGGCGCGCCAGACCATTTCGCGCGGCGCGGCGTATTCGCGTGTAATAACGATTTCTTTACCGATCAAATCTTTTGCGTCGCCGATTGGCGCAACTCCGCCGGCGCACGAGCCGACAAATTTCGCCAACTGCTCGAAGTTGCCCGTCCAACCCTGAAAATGTCTGTCGCGGCTCTCCGGGGAATCAAATCGTTCCTGCACCAACGTCAATTCCGTCTGCTGGTCGCGCGCCTTAAATTCCAACGTCAGCAAAGTTTCCTGCGCTTCGACTTCGCCAAAATCATCTTCGCTGCCATCTTTTTCCCAAGCCCAAGTGAAAGCCAGCCGCTCCGGCGCCTTGATTTCGCGATAAGTGCCGACCGCCGTATAAAATTCACCATCGGGATTTTTTAACTGGATGCGATATTTCCCACCAACACGCACGTTCGCCTTCGTGGAAAAATTCATGAACGCATCGCCCGGCTTGAACCAGAGTTTCAATTTCGCCGGATCCGTCCACGCTTGCCAGACCAGTTCGCGCGGCGCGTCAAACGTGCGGCTTAAAACTAATTTGGTGTCCGATTTGATGGCTGAATTATTTTTGCTCATTTTGTTTTTCCTTCGCTTGCAGCTCCTTCAAGTAATCATCCAGACGATCAAAACTTTCTTCCCAAAATTTGCGATATTCCTCGATCCACGCCTGCGCCTGTTGCATCGGCTTGGCTTCCAATTTCAAACGGTGAACGCGTCCATTGCGACGGCGCCGGATCAAGCCCGCGTTTTCCAAAACGCGCAAGTGCTTGGAAACCGCCGGCAATGACATCCGGTATGGCCGCGCCAAATCCGTCACGCAACGGTCGCCACCCGCCAGATGTTCCAAAATGCGCCGCCGCGTCGGATCGGCCAGCGCAGCAAAAGTGCGGTTCAATAATCGGGTCGAACATTTAACCATGTGGTTAAGTATTAAGCCGAAATAATTATTCGCGCAAGGAATTTTTTAGAAAAAACGGCGAACTATTTCGCCTGCCCGGCCAGCAGGAAAACACGGGGTCCGCGTGGTGTTTCCAGTTGATGTTGCTTTTCTTCGGGGGTATGCGGCACGGCCAAACCGTCGGCGCTTTTATCGTTCACCGGCCGGCCGTTCACGAGCAGCATGTAAGTATGCGTGCGGTTGCCAGGGATGTCGGACAACGTGGCCTGCCAGACGCCGGACACGCGGTCGCGTTTCAACGCCACGCGTTGCCAGTTATTGAACGAACCCGCCACTTCGACGCGCACCGGCATGGGACCGCCCGGTTGTTCGGGTTGCCAACGAAAAATTTTACCGAACGTAGCCGTGCCTTTGGCCAGCACGATTTTTTCTGGAACCGGAGTTTTATGCGACATAATTAAATTGTGCGCCAATCAGTTGTTACCGACCGGCAAATCAGCGCGCCGGAAAATACATCTAATTTAATGAAGTGCAAGTTTCTGCTGATTGACGAGGCTTTTGGCCGTCGCCTGACGCTGCGCTGGGCGGCGGCGGACAACGCAGCGCGCTGTCCCTACCTTTGCTTCCGGCAGCGACAGAAATCCCAATTTTTACCTGCGCCCGCCAACAAAAAAGCGTGTTTGATTCGCGCGTTGATGGTTCGCCTAACAATCGCTACGATTCAGCGATGCCGAAAATTTCAATGACCAACGCGACGGACAATTTTGCCCGATGACCAACGTGCTGCCATTAACCCGTCTTTTATGAGCCTGACCAAGCTCGGCTGGAATGCGGCGCGCGACGAACAGTTCGCGCCTTATCTCGCGAAGGGTTTTATTCCGGCGCGCGTGGCGGTGGAGGACAAACATTTTTATCGCGTCTGGACTGCCGAGGCGGAATTGTCCGCGCAGATCACCGGCAAGGCCATGCACGAAGCGCGCGGCGATCATTCCAAACTTCCGAAAGTCGGCGATTGGGTCGCGATCAAACTTGTGCCCAATGAAGAAAAGGCTGCGATCCAGGCCGTCTTGCCGCGCCGGACGCAAATCACCCGCAAGACGAGCGGACGCAATACCGCCGCACAAATTCTCGCCGCGAACATCGAAACCGTTTTTCTGGTCACCGCCGCCGATCCGACGTTCAATGCTGCGCGTTTGGAACGGATGCTCGTCATGGGCCACGAAAGCGGCGCGCGCCCGGTGATCCTGCTCAACAAGATTGATCTGTGCGACGACCTTGACGCCAAACTTGCCGAAGCAACGAGCGTGGCGGGCGAGGCGTTGGTGCTCGCCGTTTGTGCGCTTACCGGTCGCGGCGTGAAAAAATTGGCTGCGCTCATCAAGCCTGGCGACACCGTCGCTTTCATCGGCACTTCCGGCGTCGGCAAATCCAGCCTCATCAACCAGCTTTACGGCGAAGACCTGATGCCGACCATTGAAGTGCGCGAACAAGATTCCAAGGGCCGACACACGACTTCGTGGCGCGAGATGATTTGCCTGCCGAAAGGCGGCGTGGTCATTGATACGCCCGGCATGCGCGAGTTTCATCTTTGGGGCGCGAGCGAAGGCACGAAGGAAACGTTTCCAGAAATTGAAACTCTCTCGCTTGGCTGCCACTTCCGCGATTGCACGCACACGAAAGAAAAAAATTGCGCCGTGCTTGCCGCCCTGACCGCAAACACACTTCCGCGCGAACGCTATGACAGTTTCGTCAAACTTCAGCTCGAAATCAGTTATGTGCGCGAAGCCGAAAAACAAGCCGGCTGGCAAACCCGCCGCAAGAGCGATCGCGTGGCGCACCGTGCTTTCAACAGATAATCATAGCCTCATTATCGTAATAACGATGACGAACAGAAATTCTTCCGCGCTGTCAACTTTTGAAATCCGAACCGACAGTCACTTCGCGCCACGTTTCCATTTCCTGCTTGAACGCGGCGAGCTTCGTTTGAAAGCGTTCGTAAGCAAAACTGCCGAGCAGCAGGTGCAATGGCGGTTTCGGTGACGTGACGGCTTGCACGATCGCGTCCGCCGCGAGCGCGGGATCGCCCGGCTGTTTGCCGTTGCGTTGCGAAGTCGCAGTGCGCGTCTGGCCGGCGGTTTCTTTGTAGTCCGGCAAAACTTTCGCCGTCGCCGCTAGCGAACCGCCGAGAAAATCCGTGCGAAATGGGCCCGGTTCAACAATCGTCACGCCGATGCCGAGCGGCGCGACTTCCACCGCGAGCGCTTCGGAAAGTCCTTCGACGGCGAACTTGGTGGAATTGTAAATGCCCCAGCCCGGCAGGCCGACAAGCCCGCCGATGGACGAAAGATTCACGATGTGACCGCTTCTCTGCTTTCGCAGATGCGGCAGGATCGCGCGCGTCAGACGAATCAGGCCGAAAACATTTGTTTCATAGACGCTCAAAATTTCCGCGTCGCTCGCTTCCTCGACTGCGCCGGTCAAACCGTGACCGGCGTTGTTGACGAGCACGTCAATGCGGCCAAATTTCGCGACCGATTGTTCGACGACCGACGAAATATTTTTCTCATCGCGAAAATCCAGCGAGACGGCGAATAATTTATTTCCCGCATCGGGAAAAGCCGAAGTGACCGATTGCGGATTACGCGAAGTGGCGATGACTGAATCACCGCGCGCCAACGCCGCGCGAACAAGTTCGCGTCCAAAACCTTGCGAAGTGCCCGTGATGAACCAGACCAGTGGTTTATTGATAGATAAGCTCATGTGAAATTTGGTTGAATGTTTTTCCGTCGTTTCAAAACAAGGTTCACACAATAGACCGAGATTTGGCTTTTTCAAATCGTCGGCAAAACTCTTCCGCCGTCAATTCGCCATCCGCCGAAATAATCTCCCGCATCGCGCTTAATCACTGTGCTTCCAGATTTGACGATGATTTTCGGACGAAGCCGCCCGAAAAAACTCTCACGCCAAATCATTCGTCAGCACGATGCGATAACGCGCTTTGCCGGAACGAAGATGTTCCAAGGCATCATTCACGCGGGACATTGGAAATGTTTCCGTGGTCGGCGCGATGCCGTGGCGGGCGCTGAATTGCAACATGGAGTCCGTCGTCGCGGGGCTGCCGAGCGGCGAACCGGAGAGCGATTTTTGACCGAGGATCATCGGAAAAGCGCCCAACGCGATCGGCGAAGGCACAGCACCGACGGTGTGCAAGCGGCCTTTCGGTTTCAACGCGGCGATGTAAGTGTTCCAATCCAGATCCGCGTTGGCCGTGTTCAGGATGAAATCGAAACTGCCGACAGCTTTGGCCAGTTCATCGGCGTTGCGTGAGTTCAAAGTGCGATGCGCTCCGAGTCGCAAAGCCTCTTCGCGTTTCGAGTCGCTCGTGGTGAAAGCCGTGACGTCGCAGCCCCACGCGCGCAAAAATTTCAGCGCCATGTGGCCAAGTCCGCCGATGCCGATGACGGCCACGCTATCCGTCGGCTTGATGCCAAATTGCACGATGGGATTGAAAACCGTGATGCCGCCGCAGAGCAACGGTCCGGCTTTGCCAGCATCAACGCCTTCGGGCAACGGATTGCACCAAGTCCACTGCGCCCGCACGCGTGTGGCGAATCCACCGTGTCGGCCGATGATGGTTGCCTCCACCTTGAGACAGAGATTTTGATTGCCGGAAAGGCATTGCGCACATTCGCCGCAACTGCCGGAGAACCAGCCCAGCCCCACGCGGTCGCCGATTTTCACGCGCTTCGTGTGTTCGCCGAGCGCGACGACGCGACCGATGATTTCGTGGCCGGGCACAAACGGATACGTTGTCATGCCCCAATCATTGTCGAGCATCGAGAGATCGCTGTGGCAGAGGCCACAACTTTCCACGGCGATCTCCACCTGCTCGCTGCCGAGCGGGCCGGGATTATATTCAAAAGGTTGCAGCGCTTGTTTGGCGCCAAATGCGGCGAGGGCTTTGATGTTCATTTGATTTACCTTTGGTTGGGAGATTCCACGGTTGCCAAAAACGAATCTACCGCACACAACCAATGGTGCAAGCCGGAATCATTTTTATGCAAAACCCATCGTGCCGGCGACGAGGAAGCCAAGGCACTCGTGAGAAATTGCCGGCAGAATTTAGTTGGCGATAAATTCTGGCCGAGGTTCCAACCGATTAGCGTGATTCGATAACGTGGCTGCCGGCTTCCAGAAAATCGATGGTTAAAGTCTGATCACGCACGGTGGCTGCAATTGGTTTTCCATCCAAAATGACTTGTCCGGCGGCTCGGCGAGGAATTTCAATGTGCGCCTTGGAATTGGGCGGAACATTTACCTCCAACCTGAAAACATCGCCGTTCATCGCCTTCACCGTTAATGGTCCGAGCGGTGTTGGCACTTGGCCGCGCGCCCATTTCAACGTTCCCAACTGCGGCGCAATCAGTATTTCGGAATAGCCCGGCTGGATTGGCCGCACGCCGAGCACGAATCGCGAAATGATGTTGGCCGGAGCCGCACCCCACGCGTGATTCCAGGTCAGGTTTTTTTTGAATTCGACATCCCACGCTTCCGTCGTCATCGTCGAGCCTAGTTCCATCATGTGCCACCAACTGCGTTCCGAATGCGAAGTCATCAATTGGATTGCCGCATCGCTGCGGCCTGCGATAAAGAGCGCTTCCAATAGATATTGCGCGCCATAAACGCTGCACGCCATGCCGCGCGATTCCACAAAATCAGCCACGGTTCTCAAATGTTTTGTCGGCACGAGTCCAAAAGCCAGCGGAAACATGTTCGCGTGCAACGACGCGTGCGTGCTGCCTTCGCCATCAATATAAACACCGCGCGTCGCGTCGAAGAAAACGCGGTTGAACGAATCATAAACCTGCGCCGCATTGGTTTCAAAATCCCGCGCCTCGTTCTCTTTTTTTAACGCCCGCGCCAGCGTCGCCATTTCCTGCAATGCGTGAAAATAAAACGCGTTGACGACCGTGTTTATTTTAGGACCAACTTGGCGATTGTCGTTCGGCGCAAGTTTGCCGTCGTCGTAGCCATCGCGTTCAGACGCCGGCCAATCCACAATCGCCGTCGCGTCCAGCAATCCATCGGCGCGCGCCTTGTCCCAAAGTAATTTTTTCTTCAGCGCTTCGTAGTTGGTAACGGCAAACATCAAATCGCCCGTCGCGCGATAATCAGCCGCGACGAGCATCGGCACATGCAAACTCCATTCTGTCGGCCACGTCGGATGCGCGAGCAGATATTCAATTGTTTCATGCGCGAGGTGCGAATCCAAATCGCACGCGTAATGTGAAAGCAGGTTGATATAAGCGTCCGCTTCATAAGGCGTGCGCTCGCGTTCGCCGTCAATGTAAACACCGAAAGCCGTCGTCGCCTTCATCGTATGTTTGCAAAGCGCCCAAACGGCGTTGAGCGTTTCATCGGAACTTTCGAACTGCGACGCTTCGTCATCAAACGGTGCGTGGACAAACAACTGGCGCAAACCTGATGAATCCAGCGGCAGCGCCGCGCCTTCAATCTCCGCGTAACGGAACGGGGTGACCTCGCCAATGTATTCCGGCATTTTTATGGATTGGCCGCCGAGGTGATTCTTTTTTGAGGGGATTTGAAGTTGATAACTCCGCCGCCCCGGCGCGACTCGCAAAAAAATTTCACGATAGTTCACGCTGCCAAAAGGCTGGCGGTCAATTGTTCCATCAATCCCAAGTTTTTCACCCAGCCGCACCGTCACGATGTTGGTCGGCGGGTCGGATGAAAAATTGATCTGGAGATTTCCATAAGCGTCCTCGCCAAAATCGGCGAAGAGAACATCGCCGCGCTTTTCAAAACGCACCGGGGCGATGGGCGTGATCTGCAGTGGGACGGATTCAGTCGCTGCGGCCGAAACCGCAACCAACATCATTAGCGTCGCCACGCAGCGTTGAAACTTCATTGCGCTTATTTTCCAAAATGCTCGACCAGTGCGTCGTATTCTTTCCGCGAAATCACGCGCATCGAACCATGACGCGCGTGGGGCGTCATCACATATTTGTCCCAACCGCCGGTCAGCGTCGCGCCCGAGGCTTGAAACCACGGCCCGCTCAAATGCGCGGCGATCGAAAGGCCGTAGGACACGCCCGGATATTGTTCGTAGTAGAGATACCACGCCGTGCCGTCGGGCGAAGGAATCAGCGTCGGCGCTTCCCGAAATCCCGGACTGATTGATGGCCCCGGCTCGCTGTAAGGTCCGAGCAAGTTGGTGGAACTGCAGATGCGGATCGTTTTGCCCGTCGTCCATTCCAATGTCGGATAACGTTCGTCCTTGATGATGGCGTAATACTTGTCGCCATCGCGACGGATGAGCGTGTCAATGGTGGCCATGTCCCAATTATCAAACAGCCGGCGCGGCGGTGCGGAAAACGTCTTCAGATCACGCGACGTCACATAAATCGTCCGCTGGCCAGCCCAGTAAGGTTCCGGCAAATCCGTTTTGCCCAAGTCATGCGTCGTGTGCCACGTCAGCACGAATTGCTGGCTCGCGTCATCAAAAAATAATTTCGGCGCGCCGATGCGCATCAGCACGTTCGTATAATTCGGAATGCTTTTCAGGTCGGGCGTGTAGTCGCTGAACTTTGTCCATGTGATCAAATCGTCCGACACCCAGAAGTTGATGTCCGGCTGATCATCACCACGATTGCCCACGAGATAGTAGCGTCCATCCGGACCGCGACAGATGCCCGCGTGACCATGATAATCTTCAAAGACCCGTTTGCCGCCGTTGAGCAACGTCCAATGTAATCCGTCCAGACTGACACTGTAATAAAGCCGCCCGTAATCACCCTCCATCATGTGCGCGAACAGGTAGGCTTCATTCTTGGGCGATTCACCGGGTTTCACCTGTCCGGGCGTATCGGGCATCTGCGCAAAGCCCATCGTGCCGGCGACGAGAAAAACCAAAAGCAGCGACGCTTTCGTGAACGCCGCGCGCCACCGGAAAATATCTTGAAACGATTTCATATGACTAATGCCGTTTTGGATTTTTATTTTTGGAAAAACAATTTCTCCACCTTCGCCTTCACCGCTTCATCCATCTTGATGAGCGGCGGCCACGCGCGTTTGAAACCTTCGCCGGGAATTTTCTTTGTAGCGTCAATGCCCAGCTTGCTGCCGCTGGCGATTTCGCTCGTCGCGTGGTCGAGCACGTCGGACGGGCCTTTGGTGAAGATGCTGTCGCGCTGCGGATCGGTGTTGGCCGTGAGATGGAACAGCACTTCGCTCGTGTTGTGGACGTTCACATCGGCGTCCACGACCACGATGTATTTCGTGAACATCATCTGCCCCATGCCCCAAAGGCCGTGCATGATTTTGTAGGCCTGCATCGGGTAGGTCTTCTTGATGCTGACGAACACGAGGTTGTGGAACACGCCTTCCGCCGGCAGCGCGATGTCCACGATCTCGGGGAAATTCATCTTGAAGATCGGCAGGAACAATTTCACGCTCGCGCCGCCGATGTAAAAATCTTCCATCGGCGGAATACCCACGATGGTCGCCGGATACACCGCGTCCTTGCGATGCGTGATGGCCGTGATGTGAAAAACCGGATACGGCTCGGGCAAGGTGTAATAGCCGGTGTGATCGCCGAACGGGCCTTCGTCGCGCAACGGTTCGGTCGGGTCAATGTAGCCTTCGATGACGAAATCGGCATTGGCGGGAACTTCCAGGTCGTTCGTCTCGCACTTGATCATCTCGACGGATTTTTTGCGGAGATAACCGGCGAGCAGAAATTCATCCAGTCCGTCCGGCAACGGCGCGGTCGCCGCGAACGGAAACATTGGGTCGCCGCCGATGAAAATACTGACGGGCATCCGCGTGCCGGTTTCGTAATAACGTCGTCCATGCCGCGCACCGACTTTTTGCAACTGCCAGTGCATCCCGGTGGTTTTGTCATCGTAAATCTGGATGCGATACATACCGACGTTGCGCTCGCCAGTGTCCGGGTCGCGCGTG
>JAMFSG010000137.1 GCA_026225155.1 Verrucomicrobiota bacterium | reverse complement strand
GCGATTATTTCGGCGCGCACACTTACGAACGCGTGGACAAACCGCGCGGCGAATTTTTCCACACGAACTGGACCGGCCGCGGCGGCACGACCAGCAGCAGCACTTACAACGTGTAAGTAAAATTCAAATTCCAAGCGCGCGGCTCCGCTGCGCGCTTTTTTTGTTTTTGAACAAAAGCCAACGGAGGGAACAAAGATTTTATTTTATGACAGTTTGTTGGACTTCAACTTGGTTGCCTTTGTTCCCTTCTGTTTAATTTTGATTGAAACCGCAGTTTCAAATTTCCCTTTTCACCGCGATGGCTTAACTTCCTACCGTGTATCCGATTGTATTTCACATTGGTTCGTTTGCCGTCCATTCGTATGGCGTGATGATGGCGCTGGCGTTTTTGGCCGGGCTGTGGACGGCCACCTTGCGTGCGCGCCGCGAAAAAATTTCCGGTGAACGTGTTGCCGACGTGACGCTGTGGCTGATGGTCGGCGCAATTCTCGGCGCGCGAATCGTTTATGTGACGACGTATTGGAAACAGGAATTCGCCGACCAGCCATTTTCGGAAATTTTCATGATCCAGCACGGCGGATTGGTTTATTACGGCGGACTTATCGGCGCGACGATTGCGGGCATGATTTACATCCACTGGAAAAAAATGCCACTGTGGAAAACTGCCGACGTTTTCGCGCCCAGCATCGCGCTCGGCAGCGTTTTTGGGCGGATCGGCTGTCTGCTGAATGGCTGTTGTTACGGTCGCGCGTGCAGTTTGCCATGGGCGATCAGTTTTCCGGCGGACAATCCGCTGCATCCGCCGACCACACCCGTGCATCCGACGGAAATCTACGACGCGCTTTTGAACCTGGTGCTCTACGTTTTTCTCGCGTGGCTGTTCCGCCGCAAAAAATTTGATGGCCAGATTTTTGCGACTTACCTGATTATCTACGCCGTGTTCCGTTCCATCGTCGAATATTTTCGCGGCGATTATCCGCCCGACCACGTTCATTTCACGTTTGGCCTCACGTCCGCGCAACTCGTCAGCGTGCCGATTTTCATCATCGGCCTCGCGCTCGCGGCGGTTCTGTCGCGCCGTTCTTTGCCGAAACCAAACTGATTTTTTGACAGAATTAACAAAATGAACAGAATTGCTTCGCGAAGCCGACGCCGGTTTTTAATTTTGTGAATTCTGTAAATTCTGTCAAAAATCCGGTTTTTCTGGCCGGCCCGACGGCGGTTGGAAAATCCGAAATCGCGCTCGCGCTCGCGGAAAAGATCGGCGGCGAAATCATTTCCGTGGACTCGATGCAAGTCTATCGCGGCCTCGACATCGGCACGGCGAAACCCAGCGCTGAAGAGCGGAAAAAAATTCCGCACCACCTGATTGATGTCTGCGATTTGAACGAAGCTTTTGACGCCGCGCGATTCGTCCGGCTTGCGCAAAAAGCCGTTTCTGAAATTCGGTCGCGCAATCGCATGCCAATTTTTTGCGGCGGCACGGGCTTGTATTTCAAGGCATTTCTCGACGGCCTCGGCGAAGCGCCGCCGAGCGATGAAAAATTGCGCACCGAAATTGAAGCCACGCCGTTGGAAAAATTGTTGGAAGAATTACGCGAACGTGATCCGGTGACGTTCGAGAAAATTGACCGCCAAAATCCGCGCCGCGTCGTGCGCGCGATCGAAGTCATCCGTCTGACCGGAAAACCGTTTTCGGAACAGAAATCAAATTGGAACGTGCTTCCGGAGTCCTCGCCGGAAGATCAAAAACCAGAAGTTTCGACAAGATTCCGGAACCATTTTTTTTGCTTCACGCGTGAATCAAAGGATTTGCATGCGCGCGTTAATTTGCGCGTGGACAAAATGTTTTCGCTCGGCCTCGTGGAAGAGACGCGCGAACTTTTGAAACGCGGTTTGGCGGAAAATAAATTTGCCATGCAAGCCATCGGCTATCGCCAAGTCGTTGAGCATTTGCGCGGTGAACGCGATTTGGTTGAAACGATCGAGCTCGTGAAAATCAAAACGCGTCAGTTTGCGAAACGTCAACTGACTTGGTTTCGCCGTCACGGAAATTGTCAGTGGATTGAATTAAAACCGGACGAAAAAATAGATCAAATTTTGGCCGAACATTTTGCTGGGATTTTTTAATTCAGATCAAACTTATTTTCCGGCCGGTCTTGGCGGATTCGTAGATCGCCATCATGATTTTCAAGTCGCGCAAACCTTCTTCGCCCGGAACGCGTGTCGGGCGATTTTCTAAAATGCACTGCGCAAAGTCGTCCATTTCGGCGGCGAATTGATCAACCTGCGGAAGCTGGATTAATTGTCCGTCGCTGCGTTGACCGCTGATTCCGCCGTAGCCGTAAGCCGGATCAAGCCCGAACCAGCCGCGGTCGGCAAACGCCTTGAAGCCGGCGATGCCTGGAACTTTATAGGAAGCGCTGTTGTAAGAAATAATGCCGCTCGGAAATTTCATCTGCCACACGATTGATTCTTCAATGTCTTTGAATTTCACCGGATCAGTCACGGTCGTGGTCGCGGAAACTTCAACCGGTTCTTCGCCGGACAAATAACGCGTCGCTTGCAGCGCATAAATGCCGACGTCCATCAGCGGGCCGCCGCCGGCCAAATCTTTTTTGAGCCGCCATTGCGTTGGATCGCCGATCGGAAAACCGAAACCGGCTTCGATGACGCGAACATCACCAAAAGTTTTTTCGCGCGCGAGCCGGACGCATTCCAAATTGTTCGGCTCAAAATGCAGACGATAGCCGATGGCCAATTGCTTGCCGGCTTTTTTGCATTCATCAATCATCTGCTGGCATTTCGCGACGGAAATTTCCATCGGTTTTTCGCAAAGCACATGCTTGCCCGCGCGCGCTGCTTTGATGGTGTGTCCAGCGTGCAGCGCGTTTGGCGTGACGACGTAAACGACATCAATGTCGGAATTGTCCGCCATCTGGTCCATGTTGTCGTAGTTGTAAATATTTTTGTCGGGGATGTTGTATTGTACTTTCCACTGTTCGGCTTTCGCGGGATGGCCGGTTACGATGCCGGCGAGTTTGCAAAATTTCGTTTTTTGCAACGCAGGCGCGATTTGATGCGTGCTCAAGTTGCCGAGGCCGAGCAGCGCAAACCCAATTTTTCGCTTTGGCGCGGAATCTTGCGCTAAAGAATTCAACGCGCCGAACAACGGCAAACTCGCGGCGGCGAGCGAAGTGGTTTTGATGAAATCACGGCGATTTTGAAAATTGGTTTTCATGGCGGAAATTTAATTGGCTTGAACGATCCAGAAAATGCTCGCCGTTTTGTCGGCGCGCAAACTAAATTATCGCGATGAAGCGCGTTGAATCCGAAAAACTTTTTGCCGAGGCGTTGCAATTTATTCCCGGCGGCGTGAATTCGCCGGTGCGCGCATTTCGTGCCGTCGGTGGCCAGCCGTTTTTTGTTAATAAAGCGAGCGGCTCAAAAATCTGGGACGTGGATGGAAATGAATTGATTGATTACGTCGGCACTTGGGGGCCGGCGATTTTGGGTCACGCGCATCCGAAAATTATTTCGGCGATCAAAGCGGCGGCGGATTTTGGCACCAGCTTTGGCATTCCAAATCCGCTCGAAGTGAAGATGGCGAAACTGATTTACGAACTCGTGCCGAGCGTGCAAAAAGTTCGCATGACGAATTCCGGCACGGAAGCGTGCATGAGTGCGATCCGCCTCGCGCGCGGATTCACGAAGCGCGACAAGATCATCAAGTTCGACGGCTGTTATCACGGCCACGCAGATTCACTTTTGGTGAAAGCCGG
>JAMFSG010000136.1 GCA_026225155.1 Verrucomicrobiota bacterium | reverse complement strand
GTTCGGTGCTGGGCGCGTATCGACCTTCCGCCAAGACAAAATAAAGACATAAATAGATAAGTAAGTACAGCCGGCATGCCAAATCAGATTCCCTCCTCTGTACCGAATTACCCGCGCGACATGATCGGCTACGGCCAGCATCCGCCACAGGCCAATGCTTGTCGTCCGCCCGGTGAATGGCAGACTTACGACATCATCTTCAACGTGCCGCATTTTGACGCGGACGGAAAATTACTCACGCCCGCTTATGCCACGGTCATTTTGAACGGCGTCGTCGTGCAAAATCACCAAGCTATCCGCGGTGAAACGAACTGGCGCGTGCCCGGCAGCTACACGCAGAAAGTTTCGACCGGCCCGATCGCCTTGCAATATCACAACAACTCCGTTTCCTTCCGCAACATCTGGGTGCGCCCGGTCCAAGTCGTCAACGAGCCTTGAACAATCAAAAAAAATCCAATTCAAAATTAATCAAAAAAATGAAAAAATTCCTCGCGTTTTTTTCCGTCGCTTCACTGGCGGTGATTCTATTCGGCTGCAAATCTTTTCACGCCAACCATACGCCAAAAAAACTTTTGGTCGTCACCACTACCACGGGCTTTCGCCACAGCTCGATCCCGACGGCGGAAAAAATCCTGTCGCAACTCGCGCAGTCCAGCGGCGAGTTCACGGTGGATTTCGTGGAACAGCCGCCGGGGCATCCTTATGGATTCACGCCGCCGTTGAAAGCTGACGCCAGCGACGCCGCCAAAGCCGCCGAAGCGGCCTGGCAAGAAAGTTTGAAAACCGAACTGCAAAAATTGTCGCCCGATAATTTGAAAAATTATGACGGCGTGGTTTTCGCCAGCACGACCGGAGACCTGCCGATTCCTGACAAACAGGGATTTCTCGATTGGATCAAAGCCGGCCACGCGTTCATCGGCATCCATGCCGCAGCCGACACATTTCACGGCTGGCCGGGCTACGCTGACATGCTCGGCGGCGAATTTGAACATCACGGCCGGCAGGTTAGCGTGGATTGCCTGAACCAAGACCCGCAAAATCCGGCGACCGCGTCGCTGCCGAAAGTCTGGACGATTTCGCAGGAAGAAATTTATCAGTTCAAAAATTACGACCCGACGAAGGTTCATGATTTGTTGATTCTGGACAAGCATCCAGAAACCGGCGCGCCCGGCCATTACGGCGTTTCCTGGTGCAAAAATTACGGCGCCGGCAAGGTTTTCTACACCTCGCTCGGCCATCGTGAAGATCTTTGGTACACCGACCCGAACATTGCCGACCGCAAAAATTCAGTCGAAATCGCCAAAGCATATCAAGCGCACGTTCTCGGCGGCATCGAATGGGCGCTGGGCTTGAAGAAATGATTTGTATGCAAATCTTGGATTGAACTGCGCAGGATTTCTGTTATCGTCCACATTCCAATGGTTCGGGGCGTAGCGTAGCCCGGCTAGCGCGCTTGCTTGGGGTGCAAGAGGTCGGGAGTTCAAATCTCCCCGCCCCGACCATTTTTTGATATGCTTCCTGCCGATTATCACATGCACACGCCGCTGTGCCGGCACGCCGTCGGCGAGCCGGTGGAATATGCCCAACGCGCCGTTGAACTCGGCCTCTCTGAAATCGGTTTCTCCGATCACTCGCCGATGCCGCGCGATGATTTTGACAATTGGCGGATGCGTTTCGACCAACTGGATGAATATGTCACCAAAGTCCGGCTCGCGCAAAAAACATTTCCGCAACTGACCATCCGACTTGCGCTTGAAGTGGATTTTCTGCCCGGCCAGGAAACTTGGATCCGTCAACTCGCCGCACTTCACCCGTGGGATTATTTCATCGGCTCCGTGCATTATGTTTCCGAATCGTGGGACATTGATAATCCCGCCAAAATTTCCGAATGGAAAAAACGCGACGCGTTTGAAGTCTGGCAGGTTTATTTCGACCGGCTCACGCTTGCCGCAGAATCAAAATTATTCGAGATCATCGGCCACGCGGATTTGCCAAAAAAATTCGGCATCCGCCCCGCGCAAGATTGCAAACCGCTCTACGAAAAATTTCTCACCGCCGCCGCGAAAGCCGATGTTGCCATCGAACTGAATACCGCCGGCCTGCGCAAAGATTGTAAAGAAATTTATCCCAGCCGCGAACTGCTGGAGATCGCGTTCCAAAAAAATGTGCCGATCACTTTTGGTTCCGACGCCCACGCGCCCGGCGAAGTCGGACTGAATTTTGCCGAAGCCATCCAACTCGCGCGCGAAGTCGGTTACAAAAAATGCCGGCAATTTGAAAAACGAAAGGCTATTGCCGTCAAGTTTCCATCATGAGTTTTTTTACTCGGATAAAAAGCCATAAGGTATTGATCGTCGCATTATCAATCGGGCTTTTAACGTTTCTTCTTTATGCGCCAACCATGCGCAATGAATTCATCGTGTGGGATGACCAGAATTACGTCGTTCAAAACCCGCATGTTTCGGGAGGTCTTTCGTGGCCGGAAATCATCTGGGCGTTTACCGCCAATTATGAGGCAAACTGGCATCCGCTGACCTGGATTTCTCACATGGCGGACTGTCAATTTTTCGGGCTAAACCCCGCCGGCCATCATCTGACGAATATTCTCTTTCATGTCGCCAACACGCTGCTTTTATTTTTTTGGCTCAACCGCGTGACCCGGAAAACTGCGCGAAGCGCGCTGGTCGCTGCATTTTTTGGCTGGCACCCATTGCATGTGGAATCGGTCGCATGGGTGGCGGAACGCAAAGATGTTTTGTGCGCCTTTTTTTGGATGCTGACGCTGATAACTTATACGCGTTACGTGGAGGTTTCTAAAACGCACGATTCAAAGATCAAATTTTTCTACATCCTTTCGCTTTTTACCTTTGCGTTAAGTTTGATGAGCAAGCCAATGGCCGTAACTCTGCCATTTGTTTTGTTGTTACTGGATTTTTGGCCATATCAACGTGTAAATTATTCAGCATTGCCTCGTTTGCTCCGGGAAAAAATCCCGTTTTTAGCCCTAGCTTTGGCGGATTGTTTTCTCACCTACGCCGCCCAGAAAAACGGCGGCGCGGTTTCCAATCTGACTTTTATTTATCGCGCCGAAAATGCGATCTGGGCTTACCTGCGATATGTTTCAAATACTTTTTGGCCTGCGGACCTGTCGATCATTTATCCGTAT
>JAMFSG010000135.1 GCA_026225155.1 Verrucomicrobiota bacterium | reverse complement strand
GGATTGCCGTCCAGCATCGGAAATGTCCAACTGACGATGAGGTTGGCGATCCATTGCGCAGCGACGGCCACGGCCATTGCCTTGCCACGAATCTGGTTCGGAAAAATTTCGCTCAACAAAACCCACGTCACCGGCCCCCACGAAACGGCAAAACCGGCGATATAGCCGAGCATGCAGATCAGCGCGACGATGCCTTGGCCATGCAGCATGAAATTCGTGACGAGCGCGATCATGCTCACCGCCATCACGAGTGCGCCGATGATCTGCAGCGGTTTGCGGCCAAATTTATCCACGGTCAAAACGGCGACGACGGTGAAGCTCAAGTTGACCGCGCCGACGATGATGGTTTCCCACAGTGACGCATTCGTGCTCATGCCCATGCCTTTGAAAATGTCCGGCGCGTAATAGAGCACAACGTTGATGCCGACAAATTGCTGGAACACCGAAAGCAGGATGCCGATGAAAATCACCAGCACGCCGAAAGAAAACAGTTTTCCGGAATGATGCTCGGAAAGTGACGCGCGGATTTCGGTCATTTCCTGTTCGGCTTCGGCGGCGGAACCCAGTTTATTCAGCATCGCGCGCGCGCCGGCTTCGTCGCCTTTCAGCATCAGATAACGCGGCGTTTCAGGAACCACGAACAGCAGCAGCAAAAATCCCAGCGCTGGAATCGCGCCGGACGCGAACATATAACGCCAGCCGATGGTGTTGAGCCATGCTTCGCTGTCACCGGCTTTGGCAATGCCGTAATTGACGAAATAAATGACCAGCATCCCGAAAATGATTGCGAGCTGGTTCCACGCGACCAGATTGCCGCGAATGCGCGCGGGCGCAATTTCGGCGATATACATCGGCGAAAGCATCGAGGCCAATCCGACGCCGATGCCGCCGAGAATCCGGTAGAACACGAAATAACTCATGTAACCTGCACCACCGTGGCCGATGGGCGCGAATGGAAATTCCGGCGCGGCGGCACCAAGCGCGGAGATCAAAAACAGAACCGCCGCCACGATCAATCCGCGTTTGCGGCCGATGTTCGTGCTGACCCAGCCGCCGATGATGCCGCCGACAATGCAGCCAATGAGTGCGCTGGAAGTCACAAATCCCAGCAATGAATTCGCGGCGTCGGGATCAAGATTTCGCGGCTCAATAAAATAAGCTCGCAAACTACCCACGGCTCCAGAAATGACCGCCGTGTCATAACCGAAAAGCAAACCGCCCAGCGTCGCGATGAGCGTGAGCAATACAATGTAGGGATTGATGCGGGACATAGATTTTAGTTTAAGATTTTACCGTGCGCGGTTCAATAAAGACATTCCGCCAAATAACCGGCCAACGCGGTGTAGCGCTGGGTTGAACGAAATTCCGTGATTTTTTTCCGATCCACTTTCAGCGCCTTTGCCCACAGCCGTTGCAAATTGGCAATGCTCGTGTGCAAAACATCCGCGATGTCTTCCTGCCGGTCGGTGCGTGGCGCTTTCACGTCAAACGCGAGGATGCCTTCCCATTTCGCATCTTGCAGCACGACGCACAAAGCCAAATCTTTCAACGGTTCGGTATAACCAAACGGCAGATCCT
>JAMFSG010000134.1 GCA_026225155.1 Verrucomicrobiota bacterium | reverse complement strand
GGCTGGCAATGTTCAAGGAGCCAGCTTGACGCACGCCAGTCGCCTTCATCGCTGGCGCGTTCAATTTTGGCCAACCTGTTTTCAACCCCCAGCGCGACGGCTTCATCAATCTGTTGGCGAAAATTTGCATCCCGTTGCCGCCAAACAGAAAACGTCTGAAATGAAATGCCCGCGATTGCGGAGGCATGGATATACGGAATCCCACGCCCGATGGCTTTGCAAATAATTTTGGCACGTTCCGGTGTCTGAACGCTGCGGCGTCCTCTGCGTTTGACCGGCGTAACATCAATAGTGGTTTCGTTTGGATTCACAATTATTTTGGCGGGCTTTGGGCAATCCATCCGGTTGCGTCTTGTAAAGGCGCGTGACGTTTCACGTCTTCAATGGTTTTTTGGATGCGCATCAGGCGGCTTGGCGGGAGATTGTGGAGTTTGCGATAGGTGTTATCACTCCGAATTGCGTTTTGCGCCAACGCCATTTCTGCCATTCCCCGAATCTTGGCTGCGTGGATTTGAGCCGCCGCACAAGCCAACTTTTCAGTTTCACTAACATATAATTTTTTCATATTTAACCTTTCTTGTGCCGCCATATCTGGCAGCGTTGTGTTTAACCGGATAAGTCCTGACGCCAACAGCACGCGGCCACTAGGCAGAATATAATTTCTGTCTTAACATTTTGCTTTGCCGCTTTAGAGTCTGTTCGCATCACGAGTTTCTTATGTTCGTTTAGCTGGCGACCTGCAATTTTCAATTGGCCGACTTGCGAACTCTTTTTTAGTAAGTCCCAACGCACCACTTCCGTGCCGTGGTCAGCAAGTTTTCGCGTTTTGAAATTTTACTTCCCGTCCCATGCACCGACTTGTAACGGTCTGCCGAGTTTTTCAGCAGAATTCAAATTTCAGCCCAGCGGTCTGCCGCTGCGGGTTGTGTATTTTGCGGGACTGCCCGCTCATGGTGTAGACCGGGAATGCCATTCCACCGGCCATCTGTAATTTCTTCGCAAACCAATTGAAAATGCCGCTGGCAACAGAGCCATGACGCACGGCTGGCGTCGTTTTCGCCGCTCGTTCCATGAACGAATCACGGCGGAAATTTTTACTGTCAAAACAGGCAGCGGAAATTCGCGCCCTTAATTTCTTCAAAATTGAAGCTGGCGCGGCCACGCAACCGCACCAGCAAACCACCGGCGGCCAACCCCCCCCCTGAAAACCACCAGTGGAAAATCCATCAATCATTTCGGGCGCAATTCCATAAAGGCTTGCCAGCAATAAATGCGTCCAGTGCTTCCACAATGGCCGGATAGTCAAGGCGTGAGGCTTGCGCGCTCATATAACTGAACCTGCCCAGAACCGCCGCTGCGTCGCTATTGCACGCGACATTCATCGCCCGTCCCCTTTCTGTGAAGAATGGTCGTAACGCAAAACAAACCGAATCCAATAGGCTGATTCGCTGCTCATTTAACCATGCGGAAAATTCGTCCCGGTATATTGAATGGCGAAGCAACTCATCGGCTTCAATTATTCGTTTTTTCGCATCAGTGGCAAACTTCGTGTGCATTCGCGAAAGTTGCTCCCGTTTATTGGCCAGCATTTGAATTGCGGCCATGTCGTCAAAATCCAAGCTTAAATCCATAGCCTCGATTTCGGCGGCAAGGGCGTCCAATTTATTGCTGTCCGTTTCGTTCGCTGTCTCGGCAGCGGCTTTAGCCGTAAGCGCGGTGCGAACGGCATTAGCCGTCTTGGCAGCGTATTCTGTGGCCTCTGATAATGCGGGGCGTTTCACAATGCCGCCCCCCGGCGTTGAACTCCATATTGCTCTTGAAGCCATTGAGCGACGGAAGCCATGTCAAATCGGCACCGACGGGAACCGAGTTTCAAATGAGGCATACCGGCGCGAATTAGATTATCCACCGACCGGACGGACAGGTTTACCATTTTGGCTACGTCCTTTTTTGTGCCAAGACGGGGCGCGATTAACTGCGAATCGCCGGTGACGGCTTCCGGCTGACTGTTTTTTACAATTGTCATGAAGCCATCATGATAGATTGCGCAGACTTGGCGTGGACGGCGTTTGAGGCTAGCCCACGTCCACTTTTCAGTTGAAAAGTATGGAGTCGTCGGCAGGATTTACTTTTACCGCCCTTATTTTATGGGCTTGTTTCAATTGAATCAAACCGAGGCGTTGCCGCGATTTTCGTATGGCATCAAGCTGGGTTGGAAGATTCAAAACCGAGGTGAAATAATCGTCGAGTGCTTGGTCAGTGAACACGCATAATGGCGGCATGATAAATTTGCCGTCGAGTTGTCTATGGTCTAAACCTTGTTCACCTTTTTGGCCGCACCACCAATCAACCAAAAAACGGGGAACAGGGCTACGCAAGCCATTTGGCTCGTATTTTCCCATTTTAAGGGCTGCGCCAAGGTCAATGAAGAATTGAGGATCGTTTTCCCGCCGCGCGATATTGATAACGCTGCCAACACCACGAGCATTCACGTTTTTCGACATTTCAACTTGGCGAATCGCCCATTTTTTCTCATCAAGCCGCAAGTTTCCATGCGACATTTTTCCGCTCTGGTTGGTTTTAGTTTCAAATTCTTCACGGGAGATTTCCCCTCGTGAAAAACAATGCAAAAATATATCCGCAATGTTTTGGCTCCGTCTGACTTTGCAGCATTCCACCATTTTTTTGGTGTCGGCTTTTAGGGTTTTTATGATTTCTTTGGCGAACGGTTTATCAGGTAGTGCATTCAGTTTTTTCAGAAGTTCTTTCGGCACTCTGTCTGCCCAAAAAGTCTTTTTATCTTTTTCATCTAGCTGTTCCACCTGTTCAAAAACGACGGCAGCGGTGTCGAGTAAAACCCCGCTGTCAGTCCAAAAGAATTTTTGCAGGGCGTTGAAAATCATTTCGGATTCGCATTTTGATGGCATGGTGATATTTCGGGTTAAGGGTTGGTGACTATGGCGACCGACGCAGACAATTCGGCTGCGGCGACAGCCGGTTTCACGGCAAAAAACTTCTGGGCGGCGGCGGGGCTGCAAAGCTGTTTGTAATGCCGATGGATGACAGCTGGAGAATTTCCGCAATAGCCAGCCACACGGCCTGCGTCGGCGCATCCGGCAAACATATAGCTGGCAAAACTATGCCGCGCTCCATTCTTTTTCCAAGTGACACCAGCGGCATCTGCGGTGTCTTGCTGGGCTTTATAGAGCCACCCCCCCTGCCACACTTTGCCAGTGCTATTGGCAAATGGTTTTAGCCATGCAGCAAGGTTTTCAGCAATCGGCACAATGCGACGGCTGGCAGTCTTGGCCGTGGCCGCGCCGATGACAATATGACCCGCCTTAAAATCTACGTCTTTCCATTCCAGTCGTTCAATTTCCGCACTACGCAATCCTGCAAACATGCCCAGCGCAAGGACTGGCCGAAAATCATTGGAAGCTTTCGCCAATAATCGGCTGGTTTCATCGGGCGTGAAAATCTCAATTTCGCCATTGCGGATTTTAGGCCGGTCAACTTCGGCGGCGGGATTGCCCAAGCAATATCCGCGTGCTTTGGCAAATTCAAAAAAAACATGAACAACACGGCGATAGTTCGCGTAGCTTTGAGTTGAAAGCTTCAAACTGTCGAGCCATGCCTGCACATCGGGCGTGGCAATGCTGCCAACATTACAGGGAAATTTTTGGGCGAAAACCTTCAACCGTAGCCGCAAATCTGCCAAGTAACGAACCGAAGCACCGCGCGACTGTTTGACCGCCAGCATTTCAGCAATGGCGTCAGAGACGCGCTTTGGAGTGATTTGCCGATGTTTAGCCTTGTAAAAACGCGCGGCGGCGGCCAGTCCCGAAAGGTCGTTAGTGAGCTTCACGCATTCCACGATGGCTGCTACGGCTGCGGCCAGAGTAATTCCTAGCGGTTGCAATGATTGAATAGCACCGGCGTATTCAATACACTGGTCCCTTGTCATACTTGCACCAATCGTATTTTTTTGGCTTAATTGACGAGCCAACTTGTTCGCAGCCTCAATAGCTTCGGATTCGATTTTGTAGGAGTCGAAACGGCGTTTTACGCCGGAGTAATTTTCCACCATGTATGCAAAATTGCCTAGGGGTGTTTTACGGCGGTAAATGGTGACTATCTCACGCCCGAAAGTTTCTCTTTTCGGCCAGCTTTCACCTTGTTTAGCTTTTCGCGACCAAGTAGGTTTCATGCACCAGCAGTGTTGCATTACTGTTGCAATCTGTCAATGTTATTCGATTTTTAACATGGCAATTAAGTGAAAAATAGCCATATTTAATAATAGTTTAGCTCCCATAGCTCAAATGGATAGAGCAGCGGATTTCTAATCCGCGTATCTGCGTTCGATTCGCAGTGGGAGCACCAAATCGCCGGTTTAATTTTTGATTTTCAAGGAAACCGAATCGTCCGTCTTCGCTTGATTTTTTGCTTTAGTTTCAGAATTAAATTTGACAGCCGCGCTGCGCCGCTTCATCTTCAAAAGACTATGGCTGATGTTCCTCCAAACAATCCGTTGCCGGGCGCGCCCACGGGCGCTGAACCGTTGAAAAAATCCACCGGCAAAGTGCAACCAAAAAAGGAAACTGTCCGCATCAATCTGCCGCCCAAGCCGACGGCGGCACCGACCATCAAGTTGCCGACGTTGCCGCCTGGCGGTCCGACCGGCGCGCCCAGCCCCGCGTTTGCACCGGCACCCGCCGCCGCCGCTGCGCCGGCACCGACCAGAACCGCCGCCGCGCCCGTTGCTGCCGCTGCCGCGCCGACGAAAACCGGTGCCGCGCCTGTCGCCGCGCAACGTCCTGCGCCAGTGCAACGCCCTGTTGTGGCTGTCGTGCCGAGCATCCAGCCGCTTGATCGGATTTTGATTTACGCCGCCGCCGTCGCCAGCCTGATTGCCGTTGGTATTGTGGGCTGGGTTTACTACACCTTGAACAACACCGTTACAACTTTCACCAGTTAATTTTTTATGGCCTCGCCTTTGATCGTTACGCTGACCCAGGACAATTTTGAAAAAGAAGCCCTGCAATCCACCACGCCGGTGCTCGTGGATTTTTGGGCCGAATGGTGCGGTCCGTGCAAAATGATCGCGCCCGTCCTCGACGAACTCGCGGGCGAATATCAGGGCAAAATCAAGATCGGTAAAGTCAACGTGGACGAGCATCAAAATCTCGCCGCGCAATATGGCGTCCGCGCAATCCCAACTTTGCTCGTCCTGAAAAACGGCCAGGTTGCCGAACAATTGGTCGGCGCGAAAAGTAAACGCGATTTGAAAGCCAGCCTCGACCGCGCCGCCGCATAACTGAATCTCCATTTCAAAATTTTCAGTCCAAAGTTGCCGTGCGCGACTTTGGACTTTTTCTTTGAGCTTTAAACTTTAGACTTCGGACACAATGGTCACGCCTGCAGAACTCAACCGCCGCGCTGAACTCTACAACCAGCTTGGCTCGATGATCGCTGCGGGCGTCCCGCTGGTGAAAGCCCTCGAAATGGTCAGCCGAAATGCTTCTGTCCGCGGCTCCCGAAAAACCATTTCCGGCCTAGTGGAAAATTTACAAGCCGGTTTCACTTTCACCGACAGCATGAAACGCGTGCAAGGCTGGATGTCGGAATTTGACATCGCACTTTTGTCCGTCGGCGAAGAATCGGGACGGCTCGACGTCAGCTTCAAACTGCTTTCTAATTATTACGCCACGCGCGCCCAAATCATCCGCGATACGATTTCCAGCTTGACGACCACCATCATGACGTTGCACGTTTTTTTGTTTCTTGTTCCCATTCCTCTTTTTGTTGGTTTAATCATGGGAACCGATGCGCAACGTTCTGCATTTTTCGTTGAAAAAATAATCGCCTTTGGCGCGCTTTACGGAATTGTTTTCTTCTTTATTTTCGCCTGTCAGGGCAATCGTGGCGAACGCTGGCGTTCTGCCGTGGAAGCCATTTTTGAAACGGTTCCGCTGTTGCGGACGGCGCGAAAATACCTGGTTTTATCGCGTTTGGCTGCTGCACTGGACGCTTTGACCAATGCTGGAGTTTCTGTTACCAAAAGCTGGGAACTTTCCGCCGCCGCCGCTGGTTCGCCACGTTTGAACCGCGAGATTTTCGAATGGAAACGGCAAATTGAAGATGGCATGACACCCGCCGACTTAATCAATCAATCCCACTATTTTCCAGAAATGTTCGCCAATCTTTATCAAAGCGGCGAAATCAGCGGCAAGCTAGATGAAACGCTCGATCGCTTGCACGTTTATTATCAGGAAGAAGGTTTTCGCACTTTGCGACTTTTCATACGCATCATGAATGGAATTATTTACGGTATCGTCGTGGTGCTGGTCGCGAAAACCGTCATTGGTTTTTATGTTGGTTCGATCACGGCGGCGGTGAACAATTTTTGATTTTTTTATCCGATGACACTGAACGAAATTTTATCGAACGAAGAATTGCGCCGGAACGAATTTCCGGTCGCCCGCGAAAAAATTTTCCTCGCGCACGCCGGCGTTTGCCCGCTGCCAAAACGCGTGGCTGATGCGATCTCGAAATGCGCGAACGAAGGCACGCTCGGCGACCAGGAAGCGTTCATGATCAATCGTCTGGACGATGCGCGGAAATTGTCGGCGCAATTATTGAATTGTTCTGCCGAAGAAATCGCACTCGTCGGCCCGACGTCGCTCGCGTTGAGCTTCATCGCCGCCGGCTTGAATTTTCGCAAAGGCGACAACATCCTGATTTATCACGATGATTATCCGTCGAACGTTTATCCGTGGATGGCGCTCGCCGCGCAAGGCGTGCAAGTGCGCCTGCTCAACACGCGCGGCCTCGGCGTGATCCGTCCTGTGGACGTGATGGGTCAAGTGGACGAAAATACCCGGCTCGTCGCGCTCGCGTCCTGCCATTTCGTCAGCGGCTACCGGATTGAAATCGAAAAAATTGGAAAATTTTTGCGTGAGCGCGAAATTCTTTTTTGCGTGGACGGCATCCAAACCGTCGGCGCATTTCCGACGACGGTGGAACACGTTGATTTTCTCGCGGCCGACGCGCACAAATGGCTGCTTGGTCCGTGCGCGGCGGGAATTTTATTTGTTCGCCGCGACTTGCAGGAAAAATTGAATCCGCCCATCTACGGCTGGCATAATGTCAAATCGCCGAATTTCGTCGCGCAGGAAAAAATCGAATTTCGCAACGACGCGCGGAAATTTGAAGCCGGCACGCATAATCTGCTCGGACTCACCGGCCTGATCGCTGCGATGGAAATGATTCTGGAAATCGGCGTGGAAAATATCGCCGCCGAACTCGCGCGCAAACGCGCGTGGTTCGCGCCTGCGCTCGCCGCCAAAGGTTTTAGTGTTTTGAATCTCGATGCCAAACCGGAAAATGCCAGCAGCATCACGACCATTTTTCAGCCCGGCAAAGATTTGACGGCATTGCATAAAAAACTGGCAGACGCCGGTATCGTCGCGTCATTGCGCGCCGATCGCAAAGGGCAAAATTACATCCGCTTCTCGCCGCACTTTTACAATACGGATGCGGAATTGCAACGCGTTATTGAAGCGCTTTAACTAGGGTGCGCGTTTTCGAAACCGGAAATGGACGCTGCTCCGCAGCTAAAATTTGATTTTGAAAACGCGGCCTAATCCCGCTGGCTGAATTCGCGGATCATCGCCTTCCACCACGGGGCGAGTTTTTCTTCGGGGCGCAACCAGGCTTGCTGGTGCAGCCAGACCATCACGCGCTGGTCGGCCATGACGGACATGCGTTCGGGCGGGCGCAATTTTTCCGGGCCTTCGGCCAATAATTTTTCACCGAGCGCGCGGACACCGTCCGTGCCCGCGCCCAATTTCACGAATTGCTCGGCATAGGTCGGGTTCATTTGCTTTTCGCGCAGCAGGGAAACGTGGATGGCGTTGACGTAAGGATCCAGCACGGCTTCGGCGAGCCCGGCGTGCTGGCGGCGCGGCGTTTTGTCGCCGGTCAGTTCATGAATTTTCATCCGCGAACGCAATGAAACGATTTCCATCGGCGGTTTCGTTTCTTCCGGCGTAAGAAAAATTCCGAGGCTGCGCACGCGCAAACCGATTCCGCGGCGGCTGGTCAACACACTCAACGGAATGGAAAAAATCATGCCGGCGAGCACAGGCGTGAACCACCAAAACAAACTCGTTTCCAGCCGCCACATGGCCGCGCCCCAAATGATTCCGATGAAGGTGTGACCCCAATGCCGTTGAATCGCATAAAGCCAGCCGGTGCCGTCCGCGCCGCGTTTTTGCTCGGTCCAACCGACGGTGATGCCGGCGAAATTCGTCAGCACAAACCGCGTGTGCCAGAGCATCAGCAACGGCGCATGCAGCGTGGAAAAAATAGTTTCGCCGATGACGCCGATGGTGGCGCGGCCGAGCCCGCCAAATTCCGCACGGCGCGGCCAGTCGCGCGCGAGGTCAATGAGCGAAAGCAATTTCGGCAGCATGATGACGACCATGCAGATGACGAAAACCAACAGCGCATGCGCCGTGCCGCTCCAATTGGCGAGATAAGGATTGAATGCCGAAACCGGAATGTCGGAAAGGCCGGTGTATTTTTGATACCAATAAATCCAGTTGAACGTCAGCAGAAATGCGAGCCAGAGCGGGCCGGCAAGGTAGCCGAAAATTCCCAGCAGCAAATGCAACCGGCTCACGCCGCGCAAACCTTTGGCGAACAAAACCAAACTATGCTGCATGTTTCCCTGACACCAGCGACGTTCGCGTTGCGCATTTTCGATGAGTGCCTGCGGGGCTTCTTCGTAGCTGCCGTCCAGATCGTAAGCGAGCCAGACCTCCCAGTTCGCGCGTGACATGAGCGCGGCCTCGACAAAATCGTGGCTCAAAATCTGGCCGCCAAACGGCTTGCGTCCGGGCAATTGCGGCAAATCG
>JAMFSG010000133.1 GCA_026225155.1 Verrucomicrobiota bacterium | reverse complement strand
TTATCGCAACGAAGGAAAATTCGACACGAGCAACGTCGTTTTTGCCGACGGCGAAATAAAAATTTACGACAAAAAAAATCGGCTGCCGGAAATGCGGCACATTGATTACGGCTTGAGCCTTTTCAAAGCGTCCGTGTTCGACGCTTACGCCGCTGATCAAGTTTTCGATCTCGCCGAAGTCATGGGCAAACTCGTCCGCGAAAAACAACTGGCTGGTTACGAAGTGCCGGAACGGTTTTATGAAATGGGTTCGCCTGCGGGCTTGGCGGAACTGGAAACATTGCTCAAGGCCGGCACGGTTTGACGCATTGAACTGGAGCGCCGGCATCCTGCCGGCGTGTTGCCGGGATAAGCATCGGCCTCGCCGCCAAGATGGCGGCGCTCCCGGAAATGCCAGCGCCGCATTTCAAACTTTTATTTTCAGCGTGTTTCATGTTTCATTTGACCATGAGCTTTACCAAACAATTTCTCGCTGAAGTCCAACAGGTCACGGCGCAACTCGACGAAGCCGCCATTGAAAAAAGCGCGGACGAACTGGCCAAAATTCGCGAACGCGGCGGACGGCTTTTCATTCTCGGTGTCGGTGGCAGCGCGGGCAACGCGGGTCACGCGGTGAATGACTTCCGCAAAATCTGCGGCTTCGAGGCTTACGCGCCGACGGACAATGTTTCCGAATTGACCGCACGCACGAACGACGACGGCTGGCCTTCCATTTTCGCCGAATGGTTGAAAGGCTCGCGACTCAATGCGAAAGATGGCTTGCTAATTTTTTCCGTCGGCGGCGGCAATCTCGAAAAAAATGTCAGCCCGAATTTGGTGAACGCTATTCAACTCGCCAAGCAAGTTGGCGCATCCGTGATTGGCATTGTCGGGCGCGACGGCGGATTCACGGCGAAAGAAGCGACCGCTTGCGTCATCGTGCCGACCGTGAATCCCACGCACGTCACGCCGCACAGCGAAGCGTTTCAAGCCGTGGTCTGGCATTTATTTGTCTCGCATCCAAAATTGAAAGTCGCGCAGACGAAGTGGGAATCCACGAAGTGAAAGTTTGCGACATCAACAAGGTTGGTAAAATTCTCGAACTTTTTTCGGTCGCCGCCGACCAGCGCGATGCGGCGTGGAAAAAACAATTTTTCGAGAACGTGGCGGATGCAAGTTTTGCTTGTGGCGATCCGCAGGTGATTTCCGGGCCGGACGGATTTCCTTATTTCCAATTGTTCAGTCCCGAACCTTACCAAGCCTTCGATTCTTTCTGCGTTTGCAATCTGCTGGAACACACCACGGAAAATGGTTTTGGCATCGCGATCAATCCGCGCGAAAACAATGCCGACTGGGTTTTCAGTTGCGGCGACCTGTTATCTTACCGGCTTTTTAATTCGTTCAACGTGGGTGAAATCCAGCAAGGTCATACACAAACGGTCATCCAAACGGCAACGAAAGTTATGGTGGGCGCGCCGGCGGAAACCATTTTGCCGGAATATACGCGCCATTTTTTGAAAAAATTCATGGAGCAAAAACTCGGCCTCGCGAACCCCGGCGTTTTCTTGATGGACAATCCAACTGCCAAACCGTCGCAGTCGCTGGTTTTTTCGATCTTCAAGGAAGACTTTGAAACGGAAGCGCAATTTGCGGGCGCGATGAATCATTTGTCCTGGTTTTTGCCGCGCCACTTGCCGCCGACCAGCATTTCCAAGTTGGAAAATCCCATCAGCCAATTTTATCCATTGTGAAATCGCCCGCTGCCAATCCCATTTTCAAACGCGCCGTTTTTCTCGATCGCGACGGCGTCATCAACCGTGCCATCACGCGCGATGGCCTGCCGTTTCCGCCGATGAGCTTGGGCGATTTTGAGATTTTGCCCGGCGTGCCGGAAGCGTGCGCGAAATTGAAAGTCGCCGGATTTTTGCTCGTTGTCGCCACGAACCAGCCGGATGTCGGCCGTGGCATTGTTCCGCGCGAACTGGTCGAAGCGATGAACGCGCAGATGGAAAAAGTGATTCAGCTCGACCGCATCGAAATTTGCTTTCATCCCGGTCGCGGCGCGTCCGATTGCGATTGTCGCAAGCCGAAACCGGGAATGCTTTTGCGCGCGGCGAAGGAATTGAACATTGACCTCGCGCAAAGCTGGATGGTCGGCGACCGCTGGCGCGATGTGGATTGCGGCCACGCCGCCGGTTGCCGGACAATTTTTATCGAGGGCAATTACGTCGAGCAATTGAAACAAAAACCGGATTTTTCGGCTCGCAATCTGGCCGAGGCTGCGGACATAATAATCGCTCATTCAAAAAATTTATGAAGCGAACGCTGAAAGACTTGCAGGTAAAAATCTTTGCCGATGGCGCCGATAAAAAAGGCATGTTGGAACTGAACGCCAATCCGCTGATCCAAGGGTTGACGACGAATCCGACGCTCATGCGCAAAGCCGGGTTGACGGATTTTGAGGCGTTCGCGCGCGATATTTTGCAAAGCATCACGGAGAAGCCGCTGTCGCTCGAAGTTTTTTCCGACGAGTTCGCCGAAATGAAACGGCAGGGATTGAAGATCAACGGCTGGGCGAAAAATGTTTACGTCAAAATCCCCATCACCAACACGCGCAATGAATCTTCGTTGCCGCTCATCAAAGAATTGGCGAACGAAGGTGTGAAACTCAACGTGACCGCGATTCTTACGCTGGATCAAGTCAAAGGCGTCGCCGCCGCGTTGAATCCGAAAGTTCCCGCCGTCGTTTCCGTTTTCGCCGGACGCATCGCGGACACGGGCGTTGATCCCGTCGGCATCATGACTGAAAGCAAAAAAATTCTCGCCGGTTTGCCGCAGGCGGAACTGCTTTGGGCCAGCGTGCGCGAAGTGCTGAACATTTTTCAGGCGAACGATTGCGGCGCGCACATCGTCACTGTGCCGCACGATATTCTGGGCAAGGCGATTAAAATGGCCGGACAAGATCTCGGCGAACTTTCGCTCGACACGGTGAAGATGTTCGCCAACGACGCGAAAGCCGCCGGCTTTTCACTTTGACCGCCGGAGCGCCGGCATCCTGCCGGCGTTTCAGCCGCCACAACATTTTCATCTGCCAGCAGGATGCTGACATTCCCGGATGGCGGTTCGTTGCTTTGGCGAAAATCACTTTGAGTTTTTTCGTGCCTGCTGCTCCAGCCAGTCGCACGCGAGCGGCAAAACTTGATTCCAGTGAAATGTTTTGGAACGGTTCCACGCATTCACGCGCAGCCGTTCGTATTTTTCTGGTGAATTGAAAATTTCCACCAACGCGCCGGCGACAGCTTCCGGCGTTTCCGTTTTTGCCACGATTCCCGTTTCATCATGCAACGTGGATTCCACCAGCCCGGCGACCGGATAAACCGCCGCCGGCGTGCCCATCGCGTTGGCCTCGATCACATTCAAGCCCCAGCCTTCGCGCAGGGAAGTGTGGATGAGAAAATGCGCGCGTTGCAGTTGCGCATCTTTTTCTGTCTCCGATAATAGCCCGGCAAAAGTGACGCGGTCGCTGATGTTCAATTCATCCGCCAGTTGACGCAATTGTTTTTCCGTTTCGCCGCCGCCGACGATGGTGAGTTGTGCCGGGACATTTTTTTCCGCCAAACATTTTACCACGCGCACCGCATGATCAATCCGTTTGTTGGGCGCGAGCCGCGAAACCACCACCAGCCGCAACGGCAATTCCAACGGTTTATTCGGCAGATTGACGAGCGCGACGGTGTGAACTCCGTAAGGAATGATTTTGACGCTGCGGACACCATGCGCTTGCAATGAATTTCGCGTATCCGTGCTGGCCGTCCAAAATGGCGCATTGCGATAAAGCCAGTGCGTCCAGCGTTCCTGAAATTTTCCGATGACGTTCCACGGCCAGGGATAAAAAGAATCCCAAATCGGGCCGAGCACTTCGTGGATGTAAGCAACGGAATTAGTTCCGCTCCACCACGGCGCGAACCATGCGAGGCCGTGATGTTGGTCCATCACGAGATCAAATTTTTCCTGTGCGCGCTGCCATTTTCGCGCCGCCAAAATCGAAGTGCCTTTGCCGCCGCCGCGAATGATTTTAATGCCTTCAATAATTTCCTCGCGCGCCGCGCCGGGAAAATCATTCGCGAACCAGAAAACTTCGTGGCCGCGTTCTGCCAACGCCTTCAGATAAGCCAGCGTCACGCGTTCCGCGCCGCCCGCCAAAGGATTTTTCGGGTCACGCCAGTTGAGCATCAAGAAGCGCATGAATGATTTTGCAGATCAGAGCTTGGAGATTTTTTCCAGCAACGACGTCGTGGATTTGCCGGGAACGAATGGAACCAAAATAATTTTTCCGCCCGCTGATTCCACCGCGCGCCGCTCGTCTTGGTTCAACGTCTCCAAAGTGTAATCGCCGCCTTTGACATAAATGTCCGGCTGCGCGGCGGCGAGAAATTTTGTGGCCAACTTATCGTCAAAAATGCAGACGCCATCGAGGCTTTGTAATGCGGCGAGAACCGATGCGCGATCCGTTTCGGAATTGACCGGACGCGTCGGGCCTTTCAATTGCCGTGTCGCGGCGTCACTGTTGATGCCGACGAGCAGTGCGTCGCCAAAATTGCGCGCATTTTCCAGATACGTCACATGGCCGAGGTGTAAAATATCGAAGCAGCCATTCGTGACGACAAGTTTTTTGCCGGTCGCGCGAAATTTTTTGCGCCATTCCAATAATTTGTCCCAAGCGATGATTTTGTCGCGGAAATTCACGGCCTGATTTTCATGCAGACACCTCAAGTTGGCAATGTAGGAATTTACGATATGCGATTTACGATCTACGCGCGTAAAGCCGGTTGCTGCGTAAATTGTTAATCCAAAATCGCAAATAAAAATGTCCGGTTTTGCCATCGGCGTCCATTTACTCATAGATTTGCGTGATGGATGACTTTGAACTTTTGCGGGGGTTCGCGGCGGACGGTTCCGAGACGGCTTTTGCCGCGCTCGTGGAACGTCATCTCGGCCTCGTTTATTCTGCCGCCGTGCGACAGGTGCGCGACCCGCATCTGGCCGAGGAGATCGCGCAAGCCGTGTTCATCATCCTCGCGCGCAAGGCGCACACGCTGCGCCCGGAAACGATCTTGACCGGCTGGCTTTATCGGACAACGCACTTTGCCGCCGCCGATGCGTTGAAAATCCAGCGCCGCCGCCAACACCGCGAACAACAAGCCGCCGAAATGGAAACGACCGCCGCTGACAATTTTGCGTGGGAACAGATCGCGCCGCATCTGGACGAAGCGATGGCGAAACTCGGCGGCCCGGATCGCGACGCCGTGCTGCTGCGCTATTTTGAAAACAAAACTTTCGCCGAAGTCGGCACCGCCTTGGGCACGAATGAAGACGCCGCGCGCAAACGCATCACGCGTGCCGTGGAAAAATTGCGCAACCATTTTTCCAAACGCGGCGTGACGCTGACGGCAGCAATTTTCGCCGGAGCCGTTTCTGCCAATTCGATTCAAGCCGCACCCGTTGCGCTGACAAAAACCGTGACGGCTATGGCGGTTGCCAAAGGCGCAGCGGCGAGCGGTTCAACTTTAACCATCATCAAAGGAGCATTGAAAATTATGGCATGGACAAAAGCGAAAACAGCAATCATTGCGGGCGCAGTTGTATTGCTCGCGGCGGGAACGACGACAATGGTTGCGAATAAAACTTACGTGCAATGGAATTCAATTCTAAAGCAAGAATTGCCCGATGGGTCGCGACTGACCATAAATCAAATTTCATTTGGCGATACACATAAATTCGTGCACGGGGAAAAAAAGAATATTTGGAGTTGGCCAGAACATGATGAGTTAATTGTTGAATTCAAACTTGCCAGCAAAGACCCGGAAAATCATGCGTTGGTGAAACCGGCTTTTTACCGTCAATTCCGATGCGTTCTTCGTGGGGAGCATGGCATTGAATACGTTGAGGAATTTATCCCAAACAACTTCAAAAAGATTTCAGATGGTTATTATGGTTATGTTGAAACCAGTATGTTTCCGCGTGACTCGCGGTGGCTTTGGCTTCGGATTGAGAAACGCGAGGATGGCAAACGTTATGATTCATGGGAAAAAGAAGCGGAATTCAAAATCAAAAATCCCGCAACCTCGCAAAATTTAAAATGGACGGCCAGTTCCACGCCCGTCACTAACATCGTTGACGGAATGAATTTTGTGCTGGATGAAATCACTGTTGGAACTGTTCCGAATTATACCAATGACATTTGGAACCATATTGTGAATGTGCCGACCGAAATATTTGACAATGGAGTTTTACAAACGAATTGGACGGCGACTTACACTTACGTAAAAGATGCCAGTGGCAATTGGAACTCGAATCTTCAAAGCCACCGCAGTCTTGACCCGGATTACGTTTGGAAACTGGATATGGATTTTGAGCCGGAATCAAATTTTCCAGATGGAAGTTTGGCGACGATGGCCTTTCCAAAATTATCAACCACGATTACCACCAATGTTTTCGATGTTCCGGTGACGGTTGCATGGGATGGTTATTATTTAGACGTCAACATACCAACCAATCGGACGGATATTGCGCTAAAATTTGTCAGTGCAATGGACGAGCAAGGGCGAAAGATGAATGCCGGCGGTAGCAGTTGGGGAAGATACAATTTCCGAGAAGGACATTTTATGTCATGGACAGGGGAAAATTCACTCACATCAATTGATGTAAAACCAGCTAAACTGACTTTCGCCATCGTTCCAAATATTCACACGACCTTTTATGCTCAACCGCGATTAATAACTCCGCAATAGAGTTTATGATTCCGCCAACATTCTCCACACGCGCAACGTTTCCGTCACGCCCCACGCTTGCGCGTCGCAGCCGCGTTGCGTGTGCGGGGCGTCGCCGTCGAGGATTTCCGGGATCTGGCCGAGGCAGCCTTCGCTCAAAGTTTTTTCCGCGCTAAGCAAATAACTTTTCGCCGCCGCGACGGCTTCCGGCGAAAAATTCCAGACGCGCGCGAGCGCTTCGCAAAACGTCGGGAACGTCCACGTCCACGCCGTGCCGTTGTGATACGCGGGTTTGCGGCGCGTGTCCTCGTCGCCTTCGTAGCGCGGCCAATACGGTTCGACCGGGTTGTTGAGCGCGCGTCCGTCGTTGCTAAAAATCGCGAGCGGCACGGAAACCGGCAGCGGCGCGAGCGTGCGCAATCCGCCGGGCACGACGAGATATTTTTGCGCGGCGGCGACGCAACGTTTCGCGCGCTCGTCGTTCACGAGACCGAGGCTGACGGCGAAAAGACAATTGCTGCGCAACGCGTCGCTCACGATCGCATCGCGCGCGATGACGCGCGAGCTGCCGAGCAAAACGTCGGCAAACCAGCCTTTGTCTTCGAGCCAGAATAATTTTTCAAACGACGCCGTCGCGTGATTGGCGAGGTCGCGCCATTTTTTTTGATCGGCGGTGGCGGAAATTTTTTCCAACTGTCGAAGCAAACGAATCCACAAAACTTGGATCTCGACCGGATAACCTTCGCGCGGCGTGCCGGCGGGATAATTCGTGTCCATCCAGGTGAAATGGCTCGGGCTCCAGATCAGCGCGGAATCGGAATCCATGCGGATGCCGTTCGGCGTGCCGCGCGAATAATTTTCTGCGATGCTTGTCAAAACGTCGCGCAGCGTTCGGCCATTTTTATCTACGGGCGTGGCGTAAAAGTTTTGAGTTTTGAGTTTCCCGCCTACATCCGATTTCGGCGCGGCAAGTGAATTTTGAATTGCGAATAATTCTTCGCATACGACGGCAAACCACAACGGCGCGTCGCTGGTGTCGCGATTGGAAACGTCATCGCCGTGGATCGTGTTCGGCAGCGTGCCGTCTTTTTCAAATTTCGCGAACGTGAGCAAAAGCTGTTTCACTTCGTCAACCATGCCGGCGGCCAAAAGTCCGCGCGCGCAGATCAACGAATCGCGGCCCCAATCCAAAAACCACGGATAACCGGCGATGACCGTTTTGCCTTCGTCGCGGCGCACGACAAATTGTTTCGCGGCGAATTCAAGCTGCGCCTCGAAATTTCGGATTTCGGATTTCGGATTTCGGATTTCAGCGACAGCAAATCCACTTTGTTCAGCGGTCAATGTCAAAGTGACGTTCGCGCCTTTGGCGAGCGGCAATTCAAACCAGCCGGGACTGTAAGCATCGCCGCTGCCGGTTTGCCCGCGCGTTTGTTCGACGGGATGTGGAATATTTTCGCACCATTCCGGCTGCGCATGATATTCGCCCGCATCGGCAAACACGCGAAGTTGTCTGTCCGTTGCGGGTGTGAATTCAAATCCACCGTCATTTTTAATTTTTAATTTTTCATTTTTCATTTCGCGGCAGTTCGACGCGAAATGAAAATCTGCGCCGCCGTTGCGTTTCGTCTCGCTGTGAAAATTACGATCCTCGATGTCCACGCGCACGGTCAGGCGCACGTCAGCGTCGGCGGGCAATTGTTTTCCCTGCGCGAGTTTTTCGGTCGGGCGACTGAATTGAAAAACGGTCGTGTTTTTGCCATCGAGCATTTCGGCGCGCAATTCGATTTCCACCGTGCGACCGTCGCCGGCGTTCGCGATGAATTGCCAGACGGCCGGCGAACCGGCGTTGAACGCGACGAGATTTTTGAAATCGAGCGCGGACAAAAACCCATCGGCGTTGACCCAGATGCGGATGCGTTTCACGAAAACGTGGCGATCCACCGGAACGGTCGGATTCAGATTTGCGCCGAGCGCGCAATCGTATTTGGAATTCACGCGGCCAAGATCCACGCACAGCCGCGCCATGCCGCCGATGCCGTTGGTCAATAAAACCAAAGAATCGGCAGATGGCAGATGGGAGTTGGAAGTTGGGATTGTCGGTTCGGCTGCAAGAAAATGGATGGTCGCTGAAACTTTTTGCGAGGTCGTGGCGTAGCGTTCCAGAATTAATTCAGCGTCACCGTTTTCGCGTGGCGGAAAACATGCGATGTGAAGATTGCCGACGGCGATGGATTGGACGTGAATCGTCGGATTCTGGATTCTGGATTCTGGATTCTGATTTTTCAACGTCGCGCGGAATGGCGTGGAATCCTGAATCAACAGCCAATGATCTGGCGGCACGAGCGTGACGCGGCGGGCGTCGAGCAAAGTCCATTCGACGACGCGCGGGAAAATTTTCTGCGCTTCGACTTCGCTCAAAATTTTGGCGAAAGGAATTTTGGCGTCGCGCGCGGCGAATTCACTGACGGCGGCGAGAAAATTTTTCGGCGACGCGTCAACTTTTTGCGCGAGCCATTGCCAGTCGAGTCCGTCAATGGTTTCGGCGGCGATGATTTTGCTCAACGATTCGATGGCCCACGCGGCTTGCGCGCGCGCGCGGCGATAATTTTCGCCGCTCAAACCAACCGGCTTTTCGGTTGGCGCGAGACAAAGAGCGCCGCCGGCCGCGAGGGGAAAAACAATTTCACCACTTTGGCGGTCGAGCAGCGGATTTAATCTGCCAACGAGAGCAAAATGGAAATCTAGAATTGAAATTTTTGAATCTTTGGTCGAAAAGGCGAACTGATTGGAGCTGACAATGTCGGTGTTGACCAGAATCAAAACGGAATCTTTGCCCTCGGCGGATTCGCGGAGCAGGGCGTAGATCGGCGAATCGGGCGCGCTCAAACGGGTGAGTTTTGCGCCGTCAAAAAAACACGGATGATTGGAGATGAGTTCGTTGAGTTGCGCGAGTTCGGGAACGATGTTGTCGGCGCTGTCCCAATTCAAACCGGTGTTGCCGTGGACGCGAATTTTTTCGGCGGCAAGCCATTCGACGCCGCAGGTGAAACCGAATCCGCCGTTCGGACTCGTCAGCGCGCAAAGACTATTTCGCAACAACGACCACTTGCGACTTTTTTCGGCGAGACGAGCGTTGTCGTGCGTTTCGGAATAATGGACGTAACTGCCGACACGTTCGTTTTGGCGGTTCGCATAGTCGAGATACCAAGCGACTTCTTTGCCGGAATAATTTTGGAACAGTTCGGAATATGCCCATTGCATGCCACCTTCGGTGAGCAACAGTTCCGTCGCGTCCCACGAACCGCCGAGACCTTCGAGCAGAAAAATGGTTTCGGAAAATTCTTCCTGCACGCGGGCGACGATGTATTGCCACGCGGGCGCGGGAATTTTGTAGCCCGCGTCGCAGCGAAAACCGTCCACGCCGCGCTGGCACCAAATGATGAGCGAATCGGCGATGACGTCCCAAAGTTTTACGTCGTGCTGTTCGAGTTCGACGAGGTCTTCCCAAACCGTGCCCCACGCGCCGGGCGATTCAAATTCGCCGTCGGATTTTTTCAGAAAAAATTCCGGATGATTTTCCTGCAACGTCGAACCCCAGCCGGTGTGGTTGATGACGATGTCAATGAAGACGCGCGCGCCGAGCGAATGCGCGGCGTAGGTGAGTTCGCAAAATTGATCAATGCCGGTCGTGCGTTTGTCGAACTCGACGAGCGCGGGATCAACGGCGGTCAGATCGAGCGACGCATACGGACTGCCGTTGCGACCGAAGCGCGCATAAGTCGTCGGCGTCGGATGCACGGGCAGCAGATGAATAATTTTGCAGCCAAGTTTGGTGACGATGTGCGGCAATTGTTTGGTCAGGTCGCGAAATTTTCCGGATGGCGGCAATGTGGCGTAGCCGAGCGCTTCGAGCAATTTGAGTTGGGCTTCCAATTTTTCGTCCGCAGTCGAAGCGAGATTTTTCGTCGCGCCGAACAAACGGGTGAACGCGCAATAAATTGTGTTAGCCGTGCGCGCGAAATTTGGATGCACGGAAATTCCGACGTCCGAGCCGTCCGGCCAGTGTTGCCAATTTTTTTCATCGAGCAAATATGCCTTCGCTTTGAAGTAGCCGACTTCGGCGAGCGGTAATTCGATCTGCCAGCCGTCGACGGTTTTTTGCATCGGCAAATCGCGCCACGAAGAATCGGCGACGACGGCTTCGCCAGCGTGCGCGAAAATTATTTCACGGCGGCGCGCGGCGGCGCGACCGAGATTGGTCCGCAAAAATGCGCGCAGATTTTTTTCTTCCGGCAAGCTGCCGGCAGCACGCTGGCTTTCGCGCGCCGCGCCGGAATTATTTCCGGTAGTGATTTTGAAAAGAATTTTGTCGCCGACGAAACGCAAGGTGCGTTCGCCGGGCGCGGGAAACATGGTCGGATTAAGCGGCTCCACGCGCAGATTTTTAGCATGAAGTCGGGACGGGACAAAGCAAAAGACAGGACGGATGGGTTTTAGAAATGAAATTTTGACCGGGAAATTAAGTTTGGAATCGGTTTAAGTGGTTGTCCTGCTTTTCTTTAGGTTGCTTTAAGGTGGTTGGCGTTCTAATTTGGCAGCGAATTTGCTGGTTTTTCCCTTGCCAATGGCGACAACAACATTGAATCCAGATGAAGCGGCTCAATTAGCCCAGACAATTGAGATGTTTGAGGTCATTGTGCAGTCGCAACCGGCGGACACGCAATCGCTGGAAATCCTGAAAGAAGCTTATTTGAAGTTGGGGCGCGAAGATGATGTGGTCAATACTTCCAAGCGCATCGCGCAGGCGTATTTGCAACAGGGGCAATTGTCCTCGGCGATCTTGGAATATGAAACGGTTTTGCAACGCCGGCCGGAAGACAAGGATGTGCGGGCGGCGTTGAAGGAAATTGAGCGCAAAGCGAGTGGCGCGGCGGCACCTTCGGCACCGGATGCGGTGGCGATGGCGTCCGTTTCTTCCCATACCACGATGACGCGGCGCAAACCGCGCGCAGTAACGTCCGTCGAAGAAGTGGACGATGGCCGCAAGACACTGTATAAAATTTTTGTCGAAACCAAGATCATCACGGCGGGCGATTTCGACATTTGCTGGCGCAATGTGGATTTGTCTGCGTCGCCGACAAATGCGATCGAGCCGTTTATCCAGACGCTGCACGATAAAGGGGTTTACACCATCGAAAAATCATTGCGGCTGATGTCCGACAAATCGCGCGTAGCGTATCTGCCGCTGGATTGTTATGACATGGACATGGATTTGGCGCGCGGATTTCCGGCGGACGTTTGCCGCCGTTGGTGCGTGCTGCCGTTCGACCGCATGAGCAAGGCGATTCTCGTTGCGACGGCCAACCCGTTCAACCAGCAGGCCGTCAAGGAACTGTCCGCCGCAACGACGCACCGTTTGCTGTGGTATGTCGCCGCACCGAACGACATCATGGTAAACCTCCGCAAAGCGTTTCGTTAAGTCATGACCAAAATCAAGTCATTCGCCGAACGCATCGCCGACGCCCTCGTCGAAGATGGGTTGTTGAGCGCCAATCAGATTGAAGAACTGCTCGACCGCCAGAAAAAAGAAGGCGCGCGGCTGGTGAAATTGCTCGTGGACAAAGACAAGCAATATGTCAGTCCTGACGATCTCGCCGTCTGCATGGGCCGCGTGTTGAATGTTTCCCCAATCAACCTCGCGCGCGTCAGCATTTCATCCGCCGTGGCGGAATTGGTTCCGCGCGACATGGCGCACAACCACAAGATCATTCCCGTCAGCCGGCTCGAAGATAAATTGTTTATCGCGATGGCCGATCCGTTGAACGTCCTCGCGATTGACGACGTCCGGCGCATCACCAAATTGGATGTCAGTCCGCTGATCGCTTCCGAAAAAGCGATCATGGAAAAATTGAACGCCATCGACGCCAGCAAGGGCGGTTCGATGGAAGACCTCATCGAGGACGCGCAGAAAAAAGCGGACGCGGATCACGAAACTTTGGAATCCGTCCGCGAATCAGTTGAGGACGTTAATCTGGATCAACTGGCGGCTTCGAGCGAAGAAGCGCCGGTCATCAAACTCGCCAACCTCATCATTTTGCAGGCCATCAAAGACCGCGCGAGCGACGTTCACCTTGAGCCGTTTGAAAAACAAATGCGTTTGCGTTACCGCATTGACGGCGCGCTCATGGATGCGACGCCGCCGCCCAAGCAGACGCAGCTCGCGCTCGCCTCGCGTTTTAAGATCATGTCGAACCTCGACATCGCCGAACGCCGGCTACCGCAGGACGGACGCATGCGCGTCAAAGTCAGCGGAAAAGATTACGACCTGCGCGTCTCCATTTTGCCGACTGTTCACGGCGAAAAAATCGTCTTGCGCGTCCTCGATAAAAGCAATTTGTCCGCGAGCATCGAGAAACTTGGTTTCGATGATGCGACTTTCAAGTCTTTCAAAACGGCGATTGATGCGCCGCACGGCTTGATTCTCGTCACCGGTCCAACCGGTTCTGGAAAAACGACGACCCTTTATTCCGCGCTCAATGAACTGAATAATCCGACGTGGAACATCGTCACGGTGGAAGACCCGGTGGAATTTCAGATCCCCGGCATCAACCAGGTGCCGACGAAAAAAGAAATCGGCCTCACATTCGCCAATACGCTGCGCTCCATTTTACGGCAAGACCCGGACATCATCATGATCGGGGAAATCCGCGATCAAGAAACGGCGGAAATCGCCATCGAAGCCGCGCTCACCGGCCATCAGGTGCTTTCTACGATGCATTGTAACGATGCGCCCGGCGCCATCGTTCGTCTGGATGACATGGGCATCGCGCCATTTTTGATTTCGTCCTCGTTGATCTTATCGTGCGCCCAGCGCCTGATGCGCCGCATCTGTTCGCATTGCAAGGAACCGGTCACCTATCCGGCCAGAATGTTCGCCGACCTCGGCATTGATCCGAACATGTTTGATGGCGTCCAACTTTATCGCGGACGCGGCTGTGAACGTTGTAAAAAATCCGGCTATGTCGGGCGCATGGCCGTGATTGAAGTGATGACCATTTCCGATCCAATTCGCAAGCTGGTGATTGATCGCGCCGGCAGCGTCGAAATCGGAAAAGTCGCCGTCAAAGAAGGTATGCGCACGCTGCGCATGGTGGCGCTTGATCGCGCGCGGTCCGGCATCTCAACGCTGGAACAAGTGCTTGTCACCACCTCACAGCATTAATAAAACTTTCGCAACGGCGGCGCGGCCGACAAACTGTTCGGCTGGGGTAATCCGCTCGAAAGCCACGGTGCCGGCTGCGGTTGCCACCATGCTTTCTTCGGTTTTGCCGGCGGCGTGTATGAACCCTCCAGTTCGGACAACGCGGTCAGGCTCGTCGGCTGGTTGGGTTCGCTGACCGACTTCGCCAGAGGATGTCCGAACATGTCAAACTGCAAAGACGATTGATTTGGTGACGGCAATTTTGTAGCGGAAGTCTTGGCAAAGGATGACAATGAATTGTCCGGCGACGGATTTTCCCCGATCAACGCACGGAAACGCTGCATTTCCGCTTCCTGCTCCAAATCCATTTTTGTCGCCCCGGAAGACGGCATGGCAAATGCGCCCGTTCCTTTGAAATTCATCTTTTGATTCTGATCAAACGGCGAACTTTGCGGCACATTGAAAAATTTGCTGAAATCTTTTGTGGAATCGGACGGATCAGAATCAGGCCGCAAACCCGACTGTGAAAACGGACCCTTGGCATTATCACGTTGGTTGAACGGATTTGAATCATTGCGCCATGGGCTGCTGGCACCGCTCATTCCGTTGGTCGCCGCCGTCAATTTCAGGTTTTCCTGCCGTTGCAAAAATTGCTGTGCCGGGGATAAATTTTTGTCCTCATTTTTGCCCGGCAGGCCGAAAATCTGTTCCGGCGTTTGCACGCCCATGATCTGTTCAGGTGTCATCAAAGCCCAGCTTCCACGGTTGTTCGCCGCCCTGTTCCAGTTGGGATTGACCGGCGGCAAGGGCAGGGGCGAACTTGAACCGGAATTGAAAAACGAAGGCGCAAATTCATGCGTTTCAACGGCGCTGTTTGCCGACGGATACGAACTCGTTACGGGACTTTCGATCCCGTCATCAGCCGGTTTGGAAAAAATGATCGTGTCGCCCGCTCCCTGCGCCCGCGCGGAAACAACCAAAGCTCCCGCCGCGAACAATGTCGCCGCCAACCATTTCAAGTTGAGCCGGTAAAAAACCATTTTCAATCTCGTATTTTAGCTTAATAGACAGCTTCCGTCAAAAATCAATTCAAAAGAAAATCTGGTAAAATTCTCACTGCCGCTCGTATTCGCCCTTGCCGATTTTTTTGAGCACCGTGAAACCGGCGTTTTTTGCGTCACTGACCGACAACGGCTTGAGTTTGTGCGGCGTGCTAAATCCGGAAATGATTTTTCGCACCGGCTTTTTGCAAGCAGGACAATGTGTCAACGGCTTGGCCGACAGCGGACGGTTCAGCGTGAACGTCCCGCCGCACACCTTGCAACCGCCCTCGCACACTTCATATTCGTAAATCGGCATAAATCAATTTTAATAAGGAAAGCAGGAAAACAGGAATTTATTTATTTCCTAAATTCCTGCCTTCTTTATTCGTTTTCTGGCTTCCCTATTTTTTCAAAAACGCGCTGAACAGATCTATCGGCAGCGGCAAAAATGTCGTCGTGTTATGCTCGCTCGCCATTTCGCGCATTGTTTGAAGATAACGCAATTGCAACGCGATCGGTTCCTTCGCGATCAACGACGCGGCTTGCACCATTTTTTCGGCGGCTTGAAATTCGCCTTCCGCGTTCACGACTTTTGCGCGGCGTTCGCGTTCGGCCTCGGCCTGTTTCGCCATCGCGCGTTTCATGCTGTCCGGCAACGCCACTTCTTTCACCTCGACCGACGTGACTTTGATGCCCCACGGCCCGGTTTGCTTGTCAATGATCTCCTGCAATTTTTGATTGATGACATCGCGTTGCGAGAGCAGATCGTCCAACGGCGATTGCCCGAGCACGCTGCGCAACGTCGTCTGCGCGATGAGCGAAGTCGCTTTCCAAAAATTTTCCACCTTGATGACGGCAGCTTCGGGATCAACCACCTTGAAATAAACCACCGCGTCCACCGTCGCGGGCACGTTATCTTTCGTCATGATTTCCTGTTTCGCCACGTCAATCGTCACCACGCGCAGATCCATTTTCACCATCTTGTCCACGAACGGGATCAGGAAAATCAAACCCGGTCCTTTTGCGCCGATGAGTTTGCCGAGGCGGAAGATCACGCCGCGTTCATACTCGCGCAAAATGCGCACCGCCTGCGGCAGCAAAACGAACAAAATAATAAAACCGACGACGAGAACGGCCGTGATCGCGCCGAACGAATGTTGAAGTGTTTCCTGGTCCATAAATTTTTGCGGGTTGAATTTTTACTGCAATCCAACAATGAACCAAACTTTCCGCGGCGGCAATTTGAATCTGCGTCACTCGTCGCCGGAAATACCATCTCGTTGGTTGGCGTAATCTTCGTAAGATTTTCCAAATTCTAGTTCCAGAGCGATTCGAAGTAATCCCGGATATGAAAACCAAAATCCTTCTCGCAATCTTTTGGCGACAAATTCTTCACCTTCCGCTTCCGCATGCATCCGAATGTCAAATGCACTCATTGGACTTTGGTCAATTTCAATAACTTCACTGGCTCTTTTTTGAAGTAAGTTGACCAGTTGTTCTTCTGTATTTATTTCAAAATCATTTAATTCTCGCAATTCCTCAACGTAATCACATTCAAAATTATCATTCTTTTCAGGAAAAAATTGCTTAAGAATTTCGTGAACCGCTTTTGGAGTTAAAGCGCGCATGATTTAAGGTGCTTAATCGGATTCAGTTTCTGAACCGCCGCAACCGCAGCCGGCCAAGCTCACGCAATCCGCGCACAAAAATTTATCGGCAATTTCCAAAACCTCAAAACTGCCGCAATTTTCGCAACTTTTTTCGTGTGTTGCTCCTGCGTTCATTTCCCAAAACTCTCCGCCATCGCGATCGCCTTGCGCATCGCCATGGATTTGTTGATCGTTTCCTGAAATTCCGCTTCCGGCGTGGAATCGTTCACCCAGCCGCCGCCGGCTTGGACGTAGGCTTTGCCGTCTTTGATGAGCGCGGTGCGGATCGTGATGCACGTGTCGAGATTTCCGTTGAACGAAAAATAGCCGACGCAACCGGCATATGGCCCGCGCGCGGTCTGTTCGAGTTCGGCGATGATCTGCATCGCGCGGATTTTCGGCGCGCCGCTGACCGTGCCCGCCGGAAACGTCGCGCGCAACAGATCGTAATTCGTTTTGTCCGCCGCCAGTTTGCCTTCGACTTGCGTGACGATGTGCATGACGTGGCTGTAACGCTCGATCGTCATCAACTCGCGCACTTGCACGGAACCAAAATCGCAGACGCGGCCGATGTCGTTGCGCGCGAGGTCCACGAGCATGACGTGTTCGGCGCGTTCCTTCGGATCGGCGAGCAATTCTTTTTCGAGCGCGGCATCTTCGGCTTCGTTTTTTCCGCGACGACGCGTGCCGGCGATCGGACGGATTTCAACTTTACCTTCTTCGCAGCGGACATGAATTTCCGGCGACGCACCGACGAGCGAAAATCCATCCAGTTCCAGCAAAAACATATACGGCGACGGATTCACGCTGCGTGCGGCGCGATAAATATCCAGCGGCGACGCTTTGGCCGGCGCGGAAAACCGTTGCGAGCCAACGACTTGGATGATGTCGCCCGCGTGGATGTATTTTTTGGAAGCCTCGACGTTCGCGAAAAATTTTTCCTTCGTTTGATTCGATTCAAACGGCACGTTCGGCAACGTTTCCGGCACGCTGACGGAAACGTGTTCGCTCGGCTGTTCGAGCAAGGTGACGAGCCGTTCGATTTCACCGACCGCATCTTCGTAGGCGTCGGCGGGATTCGCGCCGTCGTCGAGAATCGCGTTGACCAGAATCGTGATCGTCTGCGCGACGCGGTCAAAAATCAAAAGCTGGTCGGCGACGAGAAAATACATGACCGGCGTTTTCAATTCGTCATGCGACGGACGCGGCACGACCGGTTCGACGTCGTGGATGAATTCGTAACCGATGAAGCCGACCGCGCCGCCGGTGAAACGCGGCAGATTCGGGATCGCGACCGCGCGAAATTTTTTCATCACGCGCTCGACGATTTCGAGTCCGTCTTTCACGTCCCGGCCGGTCGTAAAACTTTCGATGACTTTTCCGTTCTCGATGACTTCGACGCGGCGGTCGGTCTGCTTGATGATCGCGCGCGGATTGCAGCCGACGAAAGAATAGCGTCCGATATGTTCGCCGCCCTCGACCGACTCGAAGAGAAACGATTCGCCCGCGCCGCGAATTTTTTGATAAGCCGACAGCGGCGTCTCAAAATCCGCCAAAATCCGGCGCGTGACGGGAATGAGATTTCCCTGCGCGGACAATTTCAAAAATTCATCAAGCGATGGCGAATACATATCAAATCAGAATGCAGAATTAAGCATGAAGAGACAAAACAATTTGCGCCGGCGGTTCGGAATGTTTTCAAATTTTACGCTCGCCGGAATCAATTTTGTGCACACCAGCAAAAAATCATTTGCATGAATTGTTCAGCCAATATTGTTCAGTCATTTTGAAACTGCCGCGTGATCGAAACTGCCGCGCGAACCGCTGCGTTTTTAGTAGTTTCGATGCCGCTTTGCGCCAACGGCGCACTCGAAAATAGCCCGCAGTTTCAACTGCGGGTCTGCGTATTAAAAACGAATCCGTCCCAACGGGACGACTGAAATTCATTTCCACAAATAACGTTCGTCATATTCAATCCCGTGTTTCTTCAACAACGTCAAAATTTCTTCCTGAAACGTCATTTTGCGATGATGCTCCGGCTGACTGCGAATGTAGGCAATCGTTTTGTCCAATTGCGACACGCTCACACTGAACGTGCCATATTCTTCCTGCCACGCGAATAATCGCTGATCGGGAAACGTCTCGTGAACCCATTTGGACGAACCGCCCTTGATCAATTGCATTGCCTTGGAAACCGGTATTGTTGCCGGCAACGAGAGAAGAATATGAACGTGATCTTCCACGCCGCCGATTTCCACGGCCTTCATTTTGTTTTGTCGCGCAATGCCGCCCAGAAACGGCCAGAGCCGTTCGCGCAGTTCCGGCGTGATGAGCGGACGCCGTTCCTTGGTGCTGAACACGCAATGAAAATAAGCGCTGACGTAAGACATGGAGTTTATTCAGCCGCGTTGCCGGAAATTTTTCAATGCGAAATTTTGCGGGTCGGCGAATGGCGGAAAAAATACGCCAAAAAAACTCAAGGGCAACAGCACTTTTGATTGTGCAAAATAATTATCCGCAAAAATCGCTTTGTATCGTCTTGCGCTCGAAGCGCGTCTTTGCCCTGCGCCAGCGGCGCATTTGAAAATAGCCCGCAGTTTTAACTGCGGGTGTGCGCGTCCAAAAACAAATCCGTCCCAACGGGACGGTTGAATTCGTTTCAAAATTTTCAGCCGCCCCGGTGGGGCTGGTTCATTTGCCGTGCGTTACCCGCAGTTAAAACTGCGGGCTATTTTCAAATCGTCCCGACGGGACGCGGAAATGAGCGTCAGCCAAATGCAAGGCGCTTTTTAACTTTTCTTTTTATAAATCTCTTCCGGCTTTTGCAATTGCGGTTCGGTGATCTTGAAATCGCCATTTTCGACCGAGCGGAAAAAGCAGGATTGATAACCTTCGTGGCACGCCGCGCCGATCTGCTCAACTTGGATGAGCAGCACGTCGCCGTCGCAATCGAACGCGATGTCCTTGACGGTCTGCGTGTGGCCGCTTTCTTCGCCTTTCATCCAGAATTTTTTCCGCGAGCGGCTCCAGAAATGCGTCTTGCCGGTCTCGACGGTTTTTTCGAGCGACGCGCGGTTCATCCACGCGAACATCACGACGCGCTTGGTCTGGTGTTCCTGGATGATGGCGGGAATCAAGCCGTTCGCGTCAAATTTCAATCGGTCATAGAAACTCATGGTCGGAGAATCTACCACAAAAAATGCGGCGACAAAAAGCGGAAAGTGTCAAATGAGGCGACAGAAAGGTCTGATAGAACCGTGTCTTGACAGTGAAAATTTCTAGTAGTTCGTGGCCATGCGAAATCCGGTGGGCGGCGCCAAAAGATGATGCGACGTCAATTTCGGCGTCAGCGGCAGAACGTTTGTCAAAATATTCGCACTGTTCGTGGCTGGCACCGGCGGATTAGTTAGTGCTGGAACTCCATTGGTGGGAATGGGGATGGCATTCGTCGGACTGACCAGAATATTTGCCGGTGAAATCAAATTATTCGTGGAAGTTTCCGGGACGGAATTGGTCGGCGGATTTTTATGGTCGGCAAGGCTGCGTTCAAGATGGATTTTCATCTCGGTGAAAGACGCGTTAGTGATGGCGTCGAGTTCGGCCTGTGCGTCATCGTAAAAGCCGGCGGAAATTTTTACGCGCGCGAGGTGGACGCGCACGCCTTCGCGTTCGTTTTCGTCCTGCGCGATGTTAAAGGCATTCGTCCACGCGACGAGCGCGTCGTTCGTGCGCAGCGGTTTGATGCCGTAATAACTTTCCGCATAATCGGTCGCGAGCACGATGTTGCTGGGATCCAAACTCATCGCCTGTTTGTAAAGTCCGAGCGCCTTGTCGAACGTCTGCTGTTCGTTGAGGTGATAAAATTCTTTTACGTCCGTGCGATACAGATAAACCGTTGTCGCAAAATTCTGGTAATAAACCGGCTCGCTCGGATTCAACCGGATGGCTTCGGTGTAATACGAGAACGCATTTGTGATCGGCCCGTGTTCGCCGTAATAATTCGCCAGATTGTTCCAGACGGCGGGATTTTTCGGGTCGAGCTGTTTGGAATTTTCGTATTGCACCTGCGCGCCATCCTCGTCGCCGATGTCATTGAGGAAACTGCCATACGCCAAAAATCCATGCGCGCTGTCGGGGTGGTTGCGGAGAAAATGTTCGTAACTTTGCCGCACTTCATCGAACCGCGACATGATGCGCTGCCGGAATTGCACTTTCGCCACGGTGTTTGTCGCCGCAATGTTGTTCGTGCTGATCCAATCGTTCACTTCGGCTTGCGCCGCGTCATCGCCTTGCATGACGACGCGCAATTCCTTTTCAGCCGGATCATTTTCATTTGCGACCGGCACGGTGATGCCGGTCTGCTGCTGGATGACATTGCTGATGGCCGTCGGCTGGTTGGTGGCCAGCAACGCACTCAAAAGCCCGATGGTTAGATCGCTCACGCGATAAAAGTATCAATCCCGAAAACAAAAGACAGGATTTATCAACATGGACAGAATTTCCGGCGGCGCGTTCAACCGGAATTTTTTAACCACGAAATACAGGAAGCACGCGAAACAGGGAAACGCAGATGCTTGGAAAATTTTCGTGTGCTTCGTGTATTTCGTGGTTCGTCAAAATCATTTCACCAAATCATGCGGCGTGAATTTGAAGACGAAATACGTCGCCGGATTCATGCCGATGTTGCGCAGGCCATGCAATTCATCCGACGCCTCGAAAATGATTCCGCCCGTCGTCACAATATTTGTTTTGTCACCCTGCAATGCTTCAAGCGTGCCTTCCTTGATGACCATCAATTCCTCGGCCGCGTGCCGGTGCGGCGGATGCGGCGACTCGCCCGGATTGAGCGTCGTGATGTGGCACTCGAATTCCGCGAGCGTCGGCGTCGGCGCATCGAACACCGCGCGCGTTTCGCCCACTTTCGTCGGCTTGGCTTTCAGGTCGGCCCAGTTGAAGACGCACGAATGCATCACCGGTTTGCCATTGGATTCTGCGAATGCGATGCCCGCGACCGCGAGCGAAATGGAAATGGCCGCGACAAGCAAATCTCGACGAGTGATCATGCATCAATTTGCGCCGGAGAAAGAAATTCCGTCAAGCGGACAAATGTTCAATGAACTGCATCCACTGGCCTGGCCGCAGACGTCGCTACAACATCATTCTCACGGCTGGGTTTGAATCGGATTGTTCGTGTCAATGGATGAATTTTTGATTTCGACTGGCAGATTTGTTGGGCTAGAAAAATTCGAATTGATAAGAAATTTTTGCCATGGCAACGGCGCTGGTTGCAGTTGCATTGTTTCGGGTTGTAATGTCAGACTTTCGATCCAATTCGCGCTGTTGACAAAATTATTTGGAAACCACGCCGAACTGATTCCACCCAAAGCAACGTCAAACAATTCCGGATGCTGATTCGTAAATTGCTCGGCAGCCGCTGGATTTTTTGCGGCCCAATTATTGAACAAGTTGGAGATCACCACGCTCCGCGAAAAGCCAGCCGGCAACGATTCTGCCAAGATCAATGCCTGCGGAACATCCGTTTTTGCGAGTTCATCAATGGCGATCGTCAGCGTTTTGGTTTTGAATTCAGAAACTGGTTCAGATTTTATCCAGTTCGCGGCGGCATCCGGCTGCTGATTCACCCAACCTTTCACGATCGCATCCAAAATCATATCATCTTCATTTTGAAGCTGTTGCGCTTGTTGGATTGCCTGAACCGGATCGTTGGCGACCAGCGCCGGAATGATTTTTTCCAAAGCCCGTTGCCGGGCATCGCCATCCGGCAATTGGCAAACCCAGTTGAACGCGCCGGATAAATCCGTTTTCATCCAGTTCTCCAGCACGGCGAGTTGAAAATAGATATTGGAATCGCTCGCTCCCACATCATTCACAATTTTTCCGTAAATCGCGCTGGCGTTGGTCATGGCTGCCAGCGGATTTGCCCAGCTCATGCGAATCAGCAACCACTTCTGAAAATGGCTGCGTTGTTGGTCATTCAAAAGCGTGGCGGACGCCTTCAACGCTTCGGGAATTTCCGACCGCGGAATCCACGCCGCCAATTCATCAAGACTGCGCGCCTGCGCCGCGCCGCCCAAGTTCTGCAACGCTTGTTGAATCCGCTCCTGATCCAATCCAATCGCAGCCGGATCAAACTGTCCGATATCTGCCGAATTCGCTTGAGCCAAAGTTTGATTGGCAAGCTTGCGTTGTCGCCAAGCAATGCCAGCGCTCAATAATCCCAGCACCGCCAGCACCGCAAAAACTTGGGTGAGCCGGCGCGCCTTCCGGTTTTTATCCTGGATTTTCTGAACTTGATTGCGTGCGGCTTCAATCTGGTTTTGTGTCGCCCGAGCGCGGCTTTCCATTTCCAGAACTTTGTCCTGCGCGATGCGAGCTTGCTGCTGAACTTCGGCCAATTGACTTTCAGTGGATCGAACTTGATTCTGAAATTCCTGAACTTGGGTTTGCGCCACTAAATATTGGTTGTTAGCAGCCTCAACCAAATTGCGGGTTTTATTAAGCTCGCTTTGCGTCAACTGTTCTTGCTGCTGTGCATCCAAAATTCTTTTTTCATCGGCAAGCGCTTGATTGCGAGCGGCTTCCAATTGGATTTGCGTCTCCTGAACTTTATTTTGAAATTCCCGCACTTGCTCCTGGGCGGCGAGCGCTTGATTCCGCGCTTCCAATGCCTGACTTTGCGCCGCTTCAACCTGCTGGCGGGATTCTACCAATTGATTTTGCGCCGACTGGACTTGATCCTGAAATTCCCGGACCTGATTTTGCGCGGCCAGCAATTTGTTTTCGGCGTCCGCCTGCGCTTGCTGACGATTCGCTTCAAGCTGGTTTTGCGCATCCTGCAATTCGCGAACCTGATTTTGTGCTGCTTCCAGTTGGCTTTGAACGGTTTGCGCCAGGTTTTCCGCAGCTAAAATTTTGCCTTCATACGTGCCCGCATTTTGCTGCGCCTCCGTCAATTTGATTTGTGCAGCTTGAATTTGTTCCTGCAATTCTCGGATTTGATTTTGAGCAACCGCTAATTTGTTCTCGACGTCCGCCTGCGCTTGCTGACGATTTTGTTCAAGCTGGCTTTGCGCATTCTGTAATTCGCGGACTTGATTTTGTGCCGCCTCCAGTTGACTCTGCGCGGTTTGTGCCAGATTTTCGGCGGCTGAAACTTTGTTTTCATCCGCAAGCGCATTTTGCTGCGCTTCCTTCAATTGAATTTGCGCGGCCTGAACTTTATCCTGCAGTTCCCACAATTGTTCTTGTGCTTCCCGTGCTTCGTTTTGCGCCGCCGAAACCTGGCTGTCAACGTCGGGCGACCGCTGTTGCATTTCCAAAATCTGATCCTGCGCTTCCCGCGCCAGATTTTCCGCCGTGAGAACTTTTTCCTCGTCCGCGATCGCGCGCTCATGCGCTTCCGCCAATTCGATTTCCGCCGCCTGAACTTTGGCTTGCAGTTCACGCACTTGTTCCCGGGCAATCCGCGCTTCGTTCTGCGCGACCAAAGCTTGATCGTTCGCCGTCCGTATTTGCTCGTGAACGTCGGGCGACAAATTTTGAGCTTCCGACAATTGATCCGGCATTGGTTGCTGGACTTCCAAGACTTGGCTTTGCGCTGCGCGCACTTGCTCGCGCGCTTCCGTCAATTGGCTTTCCGCAACCAAGAATTTGTTTCGGACTTCCTCGGCTTGCCGGCGCAGTTCCTCCAATTGAATCTGCGTTTCTCGCGCCTGCTTTTGCGCGATCAAAACTTGCTGTTGCGCTTCCTGAATTTGACTGTGAACGGCCGGCGGCAAATTTTGTATCTCCAACAC
>JAMFSG010000012.1 GCA_026225155.1 Verrucomicrobiota bacterium | reverse complement strand
CGAGGCCAGACTGCCTCCTTTTTGTGAACTGCTGAGATGTAGTTCATTAATCTGGTTTTTAGGAACTTATCTTATATTTTGGGTTGTTTTGCGCGGGCGCGGGATCGGTCGCCGTGTCGGCGCGGCCAAGTTTGCCGACGACGGATTCAACTTCGGGCGTCAATTTGATGACTTGATCTTGCCACGCTATGATGCGCTGGACTTCCGGCAGCGAAACTTGCGGCAACAAAACCGGCATGAACAACAAACTGCCTTCGTTCAGCGGCGGCATGAATTCGCTGCCGAGGCCATGAAACTTGGTTGAGAGTTGCGGGTTGAAAGTTGAAAGTTTTGAAACAACGGCGCGCGGCAAACCAAAGGCCAAAACCAGCGCGATCAATAATGAAATTCCCGCCAGCGTCAAAACGGTTTTCCGCCAGCGCAAGGCCCAATCCAAAATCGGATTGTAGATCGCCAGCAAAAATTTCATCAGCACGTTATTTTCTTCCGCGCGGAATGGGCCGCGAATAAAAATAGCGCACAAAACCGGCACGAGCGTGATCGCCAGAATTGCCGCGCCGATCATCGCGAAGGTTTTTGTGAACGCGAGCGGATGAAACAGTTTTCCTTCCTGTCCCGACAGCGCGAACACCGGCACGAACGCGAGGATGATGATGACGAGCGCGAAAAAAATCGGCCGGCCCACTTGTTGCGACGCGGCGAGCGTGAGGTCGAAAATTTCCGTCGAAGTCAAACGGCGTCCGCTGGTTTTTTCCGCGTGCTCCGCGTGGCGGACGACATTTTCGACCATCACAATTCCCGCGTCCACGAGCACGCCGATGGCGATCGCAAGGCCGGCGAGTGACATGATGTTGGACGAAATTCCAAATTGATTCATCAGGATGAACGAAACCAAAATTGAAAGCGGCAGCGGCAACACGACGATGAAAATGCTGCGCCAGTGAAACAGGAAGATGACGATGACGAGCGTGACCAAAATGATTTCTTCGGCCAGCGCGTGCTTGAGCGTGGCGAGCGTGCGCGAAATCAGATCGCTGCGGTCGTAAAATGATTTGATGCTCACGCCGGGCGGCAGACTTGGTGAAATTTGCGCGATTTTTTCTTTTACGGCCTTGATGACGGCGAGCGCGTTTTCGCCGTTGCGCATCACGACCACGCCGCCAACGACTTCATGTCCGTTCACGTCGAGCGCGCCGCGTCGGAAATCGCCGCCGATCTGGACATTCGCCACGTCCTTGAGATAAACCGCCGTGCCGTGATGACCCTGCAAAACAATATTCTCGAGATCGGAAATGGAATTCACCAAGCCGAGGCCGCGCACGACAAATTCCATTCCATTTTCTTCGATGACTTTGCCGCCGACGTTCAAATTGCTTTGCTTCACAGCGTCCATGACTTCGGAAAACATCACGCCATGTTCGCGCATTTTCAGCGACGAAACTTTGATCTGATATTGCCGCGCAAAACCGCCGACGCTGGCAACTTCCGCGACACCGGAAACCGAATTCAATTGATACCGCACAAACCAATCTTGGATCGAACGCAATTGGCCGAGGTCGTAGCCGCCTTTCGGCGAAATTTTCGGATCAACGTCGAGGTAATATTGATAAACCCAGCCGAGGCCGGTCGCGTCGGGACCGAGTTTTGGTTGGACGCCGGACGGCAAAATGTCGCCGAGATAATTCAGCCGTTCGAGCACGCGCGAACGCGCGAAGTAATTGTCAGTTTTGTCGTCAAAAATAATGGTGACGAGCGAAAAACCGAACATCGAGGCGGCACGGATATTTTTCACGCCGGCGAGTCCCTGCAAATTTACGGACAGCGGATAAGTGACTTGATCTTCAACTTCCTGCGGACTGCGCCCCGGCCAGTCGGCGAAAACAATGACTTGGTTTTCGCTCAAATCGGGAATCGCGTCCACCGGCGTCCGCCACAACGCGCGCGCGCCAAAACCCGCGAGTAGCAACGCGCCGCACAAGACGAGAAAACGATTGCGCAACGACCATTCGATGATGCGGTTGATCATAAAATTATTGGTTCGCGCTTAGTTGCGCCTCGGAATCAATCAACACGTTTCCCGTCGTGACAACTTGTTCGCCTTCGTCCAGGCCGGCGAGAATTTCGCAGAATTCGTCGCCGATGCGTCCGATCAAAATGGCGCGCGGCGCATAATAGCCGTTGCCTTGGTCCACATAAACCAGCGGGCCGCTGCCGCGCGAAATCACGGCGCTGCGCGGAATCGTCAGCACCTCCGGCGTGCTGGCAACGAAGTGGCCTTCAGCGTGCAGATTTTGAAATAAAGTTTTCCCGAAGTCGCCGAGATCAATGGGCGGCGCGGAAATTTCCGCGCGAAATTTCGTGCTGTCGCTCATCTCGTCGAAGTTGCGATCGGCAAACGATTCCGTGCCGTTCAATTTGATCTGTGCCTCATAAATTTGTCCCGGCGCAGAAGGCAAAACGACGCGAATTTTCTGATCTGCTTTCAACCACGGCACATCGCGTTCATAAACATCAAAAACAAACCACGCCGCCGTCGTGGAATTTTTTTGAATCGTGCCCGCGAAGTGCAGCGTCCGCGTCAATGGCCGCCGCTTCACTGCATCCGTCTGCACGTTAATGACGCTGATGCTGTCCGCATTGAGTTTGATCGCGCCGGAAGTTGTATTCGTGTCGGCGTTCGCATCATCGGCGTAGATCGGAACCAAATTCATGCCGCAAATCGGACATTTGCCGGGCTTGTCCGATTTAATCCACGGGTGCATCGCGCTTTGGTAATAAAGGATTTTTCGTCCGCCGGAATCTTGCGGCGCTTTCGGCATGGCACGTTGCGAGACAAACCAAGTTGCGCCGCCGCCCAAAATGGCCGCGAGCGCGAGGATCAAAATTATTTTCGCTTTCATAAAAATTTAAGTTTCAGTTGCCATCGTTTGTGCGCGATGGAAAAACCAAAATGGCTTCACGGGCACAAAAATTCCGTGGAGAAAAAAACGGAGAACCGTCGTGCGCCGGCTCAAGGCACACTACGGGCATTTGATGGAAAAATCAGAGAAGCAGGGCGCAGTTACGCGCGAATAGCGGAACGCAAGCAGCCGTCAGCGATGACGGCTCGGAAACGGGAGAAATCACATTGGGCGGATCTTTTGGTGAAATCCAAATTGCCATTGCCAATGCGAGGATAGGAATGTGACTTTGAGAATTTGTTGACGCAGGAACCGCCGGCGTCGGTTGGGAATTGGGGGCAGGCTTTGATTCGCAACAGGCCATTTGATGACAGCAGCCAACGCAGTTGACCATTGGCGGCTTGATGCATGATGGCGCGGCGGATGCCAGGGCAGGGGCGACCGGCATCCATACCAGCATCATGCTAAATAAAATGGCAGCGATCAGTTTCACCGATTGAAAACCAATTGCATCAAAGAAACAGCAATGCAAGTAAAAATTATATTCCGCCTTATTGCATTAATGCCGCCAACCTTTTCTTGTTGAACAATTTTATTCCGCCGTCATCGCCGCGCGGGCGTCATCGGCCGCGCCGGTCTTTTCTAGAAAATATTCGTAGCCGCCGACATACGGCGTCACCGTGCCAGCGTTGACGTGCAGGACTTTCGTCGCGAGATGGCGGATGAAATGGACGTCGTGCGAAATGAAAACCAGCGTGCCTTCATAACGTTCCAAAGCCAGCGTCAGTGATTCGACCGTGTGGATGTCCAAGTGCGTCGTCGGTTCGTCCATCAGTAAAAGATTCGGCGGATCCACGAGAAATTTCACCAGGTTCAAACGGCTCTTTTCGCCACCGCTCAAGACCGCCGTCTTTTTGAAAATATCATCTTTGCGGAACATGAACGAGCCGAGCACGCCGCGCGCCTCGTCTTCGCGCATCAACGGCGCGCTGGCCAGAACTTCTTCGAGCACATTTTTTTCCGGATCGAGCGTGGCGGCGCGATGCTGGCTGAAATAACCAATCTTCGCGTTGTGGCCGAGATCGCGTTTGCCTGATTGAAATTCCACGACGCCTGCCAAAATTTTCAGCAACGTGGATTTGCCCGCGCCATTCGGACCAACTAAAACCGTGCGTTCGCCGCGTTCGATTGTGAGATCGAGCCCGGAATAAACTTTGTTCGCGCCGTAAGCCATGTGGATGCCTTCGAGCGAAATCGCGCGCTGCCCGCCGCGCGGCGGCGTGGGGATTTGAAAACGAAACGGCTTGCGTGGCGCCATCGGTTTTTCGATCAACTCCAGACGCTCAATTTGTTTCAGTTTGCTTTGCGCTTGCGATGCTTTTGATGGAATTGAACGAAACCGATCGGCGAAGGCTTGCAAGTCGGCGATTTCTTTTTGCTGGTTTTTGTAGGCGGCGAGTTGCTGTTCGTAACGTTCTTCGCGCTGGCGCAAAAAATCGGAATAATTTCCCGTGTAGGCGATCAGTTTCTTTTCGGAGATTTCGTGAACCTGATTGATGACTTCGTCCATGAACTGGCGGTCATGGGAAATCAGCAGCACCGCGCCGGAATAATTTTTCAGATAATTTTGCAACCAGAGCAACGAGAGCAAATCGAGATGGTTCGTCGGTTCGTCGAGCAAAAGCAAATCTGGTTCCATCACGAGCAAACGCGCCAAACGTGCGCGCATAATCCAACCGCCGCTCATCTCTTTCGCTTTGCGATTGAAATCCGAGTCGCGATAGCCGAGGCCGCGCAACATTTTTTTCGCCTTCGTTTCAACTTGCGGGTCGTTCAGCTTGTCGTGCTTCGCATGCGCTTCAAGATATTGCGGCGACGACACGTCGCCAGCTTTTTCCAAATCATGCAACAATTTTTCCAACTTCGGCAATTCATCCACGCGACCGGTGGCGACATCCAAAATGCTTTCGTCGCCGTGCGCTTCGCCTTCCTGTGGCAAGTGGCCGACCATCGTCCATTCATCACGTTCGACCGTGCCAGCGTCCGGTTCACGCTGCTTGAGGATGATGGAAAACAAAGTCGTTTTGCCTGCGCCGTTCGGGCCGACGAGCGCGACGCGTTCGCCGTAATTCACTTGGAATGAGGCATTTTCAAAGAGCGTCCGCGCGCCCATCGTGATTTTAAGATCGCGAATGATAAGCATGAAATAAAATCGTTGCCGTGACCGGCGCATTGATTTTTGCCGGACGACAACGAGTTGATAAAGATATTCCCGAAATGCGCCGCGTCAACCGTCATTTGGGAAATGTGACTGGGTGGGGAGAGACTCCGTCGAGCCCAATTTTTGGCCTTTGGCTTGGATGAGATTGTTCACGATTTTTAATCAGGGCTCGACGGAGTCTCGCCCCACCCAAGCGCTGTTTTCCGAATGGTTGACAAACAGAAAAATGTTACACATTATGTAGCACATGAAGACAGCCTCGATCCGTGATGTGCGCCACGATTTCAACCGCATTCTGGCGTGGGTTGGCAATGGCGAGGAAGTCGTCATCACGAAACGTCGCCGCACGGTCGCGCGTTTGTTGCCAGCGCAGGCTCGAAAAACGGTGCCGGCGAAAATGCCGGACATCGGCAAGCGTCTGCAAAAAGTCTTTGGCCGCAAAATCATTTCAGACAAGGCGATGAGCGCAATCCTTGAAGAAAGCCGGGGTGTTTATTGAAAGTCTACGCCGATTCCAGTTTTATCGTTGCGCTATATCTTCAGCAGCAGAGTTCCATTTCCGCCGCCGCGTTCATGCAGAAACATGGCCAGGCGCTGCCGTTCACGCCGTGGCATCGGCTAGAAGTCCGCAATGCCATCCGGCTCGCGGTGTTTCACAAATTGATTGATTGGCGACAAAGCAAAACGCAGCTCAAACAAATGGAAACAGATTTGCACGACGAAACGCTTCTGGTGCATACGCCGGTGGATTGGGTTTCGGTCTTGCGCGCGGCGGAAAAATTGGGCGCGGCGCACGCCGAACATATCGGTTGTCGCAGCGGCGATTTGTTTCACGTCGCGGCGGCGGTGGAATTTGGCGCGGAAACCTTTTTAACTTTCGATGAGCGCCAATCAAAAATGGCGAAGGCGTCCGGCTTGTCGGTGAAATTTTGAAATGCTCAAATAGCTGGCGGCTACTTTCAACTTGCGCGGCATTTTTTGATTGTTACAGTTTGGCTTCGTTTTCATCCGCCGACTGCGGCGGTTTTTAGTTTTTAACCCAAACCATTTTACCTGTGAAAGTTTTTTCCGGCACGGCGAACGAGCCTTTGGCCCGCGCCATCTGCAAATCCATCGGCATCGATCTCGGCAAGATCACCATCACGCCGTTTCCCGACGGCGAGACGTTTGTGAAAATCGAGGAAAACGTGCGCGGCGAAGATATTTTCATCATCCAGCCGACGTCGCCGCCGACGAACCACAACCTGATGGAACTGTTCATCATCATGGATGCGTTGCGGCGCGCGAGTGCGTTTCGGATCACGGCGGTGATGCCGTTTTACGGTTACGCCCGGCAAGATCGCAAAGACCAGCCGCGTGTGCCGATCACGGCGAAGCTCGTCGCGAATTTGCTCGTGGCGGCGGGCGCAAATCGGATTCTTGCGATGGATTTACACGCGCAACAGATTCAAGGATTTTTCGACATTCCCGTGGATCATCTTTATGCCGCGCCGGTGATGTATGAATATTTGAAGAAAAAAAATCTGACGAACCTCGTTGTTGTCAGTCCGGACGCCGGCGGCATTAAAATGGCGCACGCATATTCCCAGACGTTGGAAGCGGAACTCGCCATCGTCGCCAAACGGCGCAAGAGCGCGACGGAAGTTGAAAGCATGGCGGTCATCGGCGAAATTGAAGGCAAAAATGTTTTGCTCGTGGACGATTTGACCGAAACGGCGGGAACGCTGACTTCGGCGGCGGCTGTTTTGAAAACGAAAGGCGCAAAGCAAGTCATCGCGTGCGTTTCCCACGCGTTGCTGAATGATGTGGGCATTGACCGTTTGCGCAAATCCGCGATTGACGAATTGATCACGACCGACACCGTGCAGCGTCCGGCGATTGACGGCGTGAAAATCACGACGCTGTCCGTCGCGGGACTTTTGGGCGAAGCCATCAAACGCATCCACAGCAATTCGTCGGTGAACTCGCTGTTTGAATTCAAAGGCGGCCGCACCAGTTGAGCTGGTCAAAAATTCCCAAAATTCTTCATTGACGAACTTCCGGCAATTGATATTGTTCACGGCTCTGCTTTTGGCGGACGTTCCGTCAGAGTGGAATTGTTGGGCGAGGTTGCAATCGAGCAACTGTCCGCAAGAACAATTTTAAAATATGAAATCAGTTCCGTTGAAAGCGTTTTCACGCACGCTCGTGCAGCGTGGTGCCGTCAAAAAACTTCGTGCCGCCGGTCGCGTCCCCGCGACGATTTATGGCCGCCAGACCAAGCCGCAGAATTTGGAATTGAATTCCAAGGAATTCGCCGATTTGCTGCATCACTCCGTCTCGGAAAATTTGCTCGTGGATTTGTCCGTCGAAAGCGACGCCCGTGCCAAGCGCCTCGCGCTCGTGCAGGAAATCCAGCATCATCCGCTCAGCGGCAAAGTCTTGCACGTTGATTTCCATGAAGTCGCCGAAGACGAAAAAGTCACCGTCCATGTCCCGCTCGAAACGACGGGCGAAGCGGCGGGTGTGAAAACTGGCGGCGGCGTTTTGGAACACATTTTGCACAAGATCAAAGTCCGTTCATTGCCAAAAAATTTGCCGGAGCAGATCGTTGTGGATGTCAGCAGCCTTGAAATTGGCAAATCATTTCATTTGGGCGACATCAAAGCGCCGGAAGGCGTTGAGATTCTCGGCGACAAACATATTTCTGTCATCGCTGTGGCGGCTCCTCGCGCGGAAGAAGAAGTTGCAGCCACTGCTGCGGCTCCGGCGGCGGGCGACGTCGAAATGACAAAGGAAAAGAAAGACGAAGCGGCGGCAGGTGCGGCTCCGGCCAAAGGTGCAGCCCCGGCCAAGGACGCAAAAGCCGAAGCCAAGCCGGACGCGAAGGCGGCGGCCAAGAAATAATTTTGACGGCGCAAGCCGTTTCGTCCGCGCATGGAGCCAATGTATCTCATCGTGGGATTGGGCAATCCGGGCGCGGAATATGCGAAGACGCGGCACAACGCCGGTTTTTTGCTGGTCGAAAAACTGGCGGCGCAGTGGAAGTCGGATTGGACGAATGAGCGCAAGTTCCAGGCGCGCATCGCCAAGTCCGAGCGCAACGGCAAAAAAGTTTTGCTGTGCGAGCCGCAGACGTTCATGAATTTGAGCGGCGAAACGGTCGGCGAATTGACGAGTTTTTATCAGTTGCCGTTGACGCAACTGATTGTCGCGGTGGACGATGCGGATTTGCCGTTCGGCGAAATCCGGTTGCGTCCGGGCGGCAGCAGCGGTGGACATCACGGTTTGGAGTCCATCGAGCAGCATGTGAGTTCGCGCGAATTTGCGCGGTTGCGGATCGGGATCGGACGCAAAGATGGTTTGCGGCAGATTTCAAATTACGTTCTCGGAAAATTTGAAGCGTCCGAAACGGAATTGCTGGAAAAAGTTTTGGCACGGGCGGCTGGCCAGATCGAATGTTGGTTGCAGGCCGGATTGCAGAAAGCGATGAGTCAATTTAACGGAGTCGTGGACTCCAAAAACGAAGAAAAAAAGTGAAACGATACGAAGGTCTGTTCATCCTGAATATTTCAGGCAAAGAAGATGGCGTGAAAGACACGCTCGACAAAGTTTCCGCTGACATCACGTCGGCCGGCGGCAAGGTCGAGACCGTGCAAAAAATGGAGAAGAAGGCTTTTGCCCGCATCGCGGACAAAAAAAATACCGCCGGTTTCTACGCCAACATCATTTTCAACGGCACGCCCGCGATCATCGCGCAGTTGCAGAAAACCTTCTCGTTGAACGAAGAGGTTTTCCGCGTGCTGTTCACATTGTCGCCCGAACCGAAGCCCGCGAAATAATTTTCGCTGCCGCATTTTATGGCCAGCTTCAACAAAGTCATCCTCGTGGGCAACTTGACGCGCGATCCGGAATTGCGCTACACGCCCAAAGGCACGGCCATCGCGAAGATTGGCCTCGCGGTCAATCGCGTCTGGACGAATGAAGCCGGCGAGAAAAAAGAAGAAGTGACTTTTGTGGACGTGGACGTTTTTGGCCGCACGGCGGAAAACGTTGGTCAATACATGCGTAAAGGCCGTCCGATTTTGATCGAAGGTCGTCTGAAACTGGATCAGTGGGACGATAAGCAGACGGGCCAGAAAAAAAGT
>JAMFSG010000132.1 GCA_026225155.1 Verrucomicrobiota bacterium | reverse complement strand
CGCGAAAATTTGCAATCGTTCGTTGCCGTTGAATTCGCGATGCCAGAAATAAATCGGCCACAACGATTGCCAGCCTTTGTGCGCGCCGGTTTCCGTATTTTTTTCCGCCACGTTCGCAAACAGATAAAACAAAATGCTCGTGCGTTTTTGATCGAACGGATCGGAATGAAAATGTTTGTAGCGATACAACGGCCAAATGTAGGAATCACTTTCCTGCGTCGCGTTGTGCGACTGGCTGAAAATCGGCCAGACGCGCGAAGTAGTCTTGCCCTCGCCGCGTGCGAAAATGACGAACGGCCACGGGCCTTCCCATTCGTGATATTTTTTCCCGCGTTCATCCACCCAGGTGAAAAATGGCCAGAACACGGAAGTCGTATTGCGCAAGGGCGAACGGAGTTTGGCGAAAAATGGAATGGACGCGCAGAAATTTTCCGGATCTTCTGTGCCGATGCCGGCATTATTTTTCAACCAAAACGGCCAGAATAAAAACGAGCTGTCGTGGCCGGGATTGAGGGAAACATCGCCAAAACCATTCGTGTCGCTCGTCACGTCTTTGTGTTCGCGACCGACAACTGGCCAGACTTGCCAGCCATGCAAACCAATGCCGTTGCGGACGTGGACGAACGGATAAAAATAATTATCGGTGACAATGTCTTTTTTCTGCGATTGTCCGTAAATCGGAAACATCACGAAGAAAATTTTATCGCGGAATAAACGATTTTGCAGGCGGCCGTAAAATGGAACGACGGCGGTGTAATTCAGATTTGTGTCCAGCGAACGTTGCTGGAAATAAAACGGGAACAGCGTGAACTGGTGCGTTTTGAAATCGTCCGGCTGGCGTCCGCCGGCAAACGCGATCAATTGGAAAAATTGCCAGCGCCATTCGTCGTTGTAATGTTCATAAGTCAGCAGCGGATACAAAATATCGTATTCGCTCGATTCAACGATGTCGTTTTTGTAGTTGGAAAAAAACGGCGGAAAAGCGATCGTGTTTTCGTCTTCTCGTTGGTCGAAATAATAAAATGGTCCGGCGGCTTCAGTGCGTTCGCCGTCTTCCAACGTCAATTTGAAGTGGTCAAAGAAAAATCCCGCCGAAACTGTGGAATTAGTTTCGGCTTCGTCGGCAAAAATGGTTGCGCCGCACAAAAGTGACAGCACGATTGCGAAACGGTAAAAAAATGAAGATTGAGAAATCAGCCGCATTTTACTTTACCGTTATTGCTATGGTTTTTGACCAATTTATCGGCCAATTTATCTTCATTTAACATTCTATTTGACTTTAGCTTGTTTTATCGTATTTTACTTGCAATTGAGGTTTTCACCTCGGTTCCTCCGATCCCGGTGCTGACGATGTTTTGTTGGCACCGGGTTTTTCTATTAACGAATGCCGTTTCCCAAATAAATTCAGCAGCGCGGGCACGAAAGTTAATCCCGCAATCATACACGTTGCGATGCCGACCGACATGATAACACCGAGACTATGTATGCCACGATGTTTCGCTAAAATCAAACTGCCGAATCCCGCGATGGCTGTCAAACCGGACACGAGCACGGCTTTACCCGTGCTGCGCGCGAGGATGCTCGGTGTGCGTTCTTCGGCAAAACGGTTCAGGATGTGAATGCCGTTCGTGACGCCGATGCCAATGACGAGCGGCAGCGTCATGATATTCGCCGGATTGAACGGCACATTTAACCAGCCCATCAAACCGGCGAGCCACAACGTGCCGAGGCCGACGGGAATCAGCGCGAGGATCACCGCCAAAAAACTGCGGAAATGGATCAACACGATGATGGCGATGGCGATCAGCGAATACCACGCGGCGGTGATATAGCTGTCTTTCAATAGCGATTCGTATTCAAACAATTGCACGGGCGTGCCGGTGATGATTGGGTGATTAGTGTCGTGCGGATCAAGTGCCTGACGCAATGCGCCGACGAATTCCTGCTGGTTGTCGCGCTGCCAGACATCTCTTTTCGGATAAACCTGCAAAAGAAATTTTCCGTGAACGCCGACAAAACGGTCGCGCAACGCGGGCGGCAAATCCGCGACCCGCAATGGCGTTTGGTCGTCCTGATTTTGAAAGGTCGCAAACGTCGCGCGCAAATTATCAAACAGCGCCTGCTGGAATTCACCTAATTTTTCCGCGTTGTCTGAACGTGCTTCGTTGTCGCCCGCGAGCATCGCCTTGCGAAAATTTTCAATGGTGGTTTTCAACGCTAAAAATTGTTTCGTCAAAGCCGGATCGTTGGTGCCGACATCCGCGCGCGCCGCGCCAAGATAACCGTAAAATGAATACAGCGTCCGGCTCAATTCATCCACGTTCACCGGTTTTTCGTCCGGCGCGCTGAATTGCAACGGCGCGACTTCCGTTTTGATTTCGGAAATCAATTTCAGTTTTTCAACCTCGTCGGTTTGATCCAGATAACCGGCGATGGATTCCACATCCGCGACCACGTTGGTCAGCGTGCGGATTTGTTTTTCCAGCGCGACCGCTTCCTCGCGATTGTCCGCGACGACGGCGCAGAACAAAACGGATTTGTCCGCTGAATTGATCAGCTTTTGCGTATAAACCACCGATGGCAAACTGGAACTTTGCAGGCTCAACAAATTGTAATCAAATTTCACTTTGGACAGTTGCGTAGCGGCGAGCGCGGAAATCGCGATGATGACGAACGTGACGATCACCGGCCGTTGCAGCCAGATATTTTCGATGCGCGCGCGCCGTTCGTCTTCGCGATGTTGATGGTCAATGACATTTTGTTTTCCACGCAACAGCAGCAGCGGCAAGATCGTCAGCATCGGCACGAGGCAAATCATCAAGCCGCCGCCGCAGATGATTCCCATTTCGTAGATGCCTTTGAAATCCGTGAAAGCCATCGCCAGAAATGCGCCCGCCGTCGTCAGCGCGCCCATGAAAATTCCCTGGCCGGTGAAGATCATCGCCTTCGTCATCGCCTGTTCCTTCGATTTGCCGTGGCGCAATTCTTCCTCGTAACGCGTGATGAGATGCACGCCGAAATCAATCGCCAGTCCGATCAACATCGGCAAAAACGTGATCGTCAAAACATTCAGATGGCCGATCGTCAACGTCGCGAACGCCAGCGTGTAGGCCAGACCGATCATCAGACAAATCATCGCCTTCACCGGGCGGCCGGTTTCGTTGTAACCGTAAATGAAAATGAAGGCACACAACACCAGCGATAAAATGCTCGCGATGGTCGTGTCCTTTTGCGATTGCGCCATCTGGTCGTAATCCAATACCGGTTCGCCGGTCAAACCGACGTTCACGCCCGTGACTTCCGCTTTCGTTTCGGCAATCAACTCGCGCAAACGATCAATCGCGTCGCCCGTCAAATCGCCGCTGCTTACGGGTTTATGAAACACATTTTCCAAAACGGCATTTTTCAACAGCGTCCACAAAACCGGCGGCGTGTCGTTCACCGATTCTTCCGGCGCGTGCGTGGTGACGATGAAAATTTTCCCAGCGTCAAACGCGATGTAATTTGAAACCACGTCGCTTTCGTTGCCGCCAAACAAAGCCACCAAACTCGGCGCCGGCGGCGTGCCATCGCGCGCCAGACTTTCGCGCGCCGATTGGACGATGCCGCCGATCGCCGGCAACGCTTTCATCAGCGAATCTGTCTGCGCATTTTCTTCCCGTTTCGCCGTCCGAAACTGGGTGTTCATCATCTCGAAAAACGAAACCAGATTCGTGGTTGCCGTAAATTGGCGGACGAACGGGAGATAAATTTCCAGGCTGTTTTTTAATTCCTGCAAGTCCGTCGTCGTCGCCATCTGCAGACCTTTGTTGCCGACGAGCGCGGGATTTTGCTGGAAAAAAACATCGTGAAACAAATTCGTTTCCGCCAGCATCCGGGCACCGAGCCGTTCGGCGAATTGACGGTTTTTCTCGATGTTTTCGCTTTCGATGACGACGGCCAGATCGTCCGGCTGCGGAAATTCTTTCTGGAATTCGAGGAAGTTGTGATGGTAACGCTGGTTGCCGCCGACCAGTTTGTTCTGGTCCATGTCGAACTGCAAAAATCCGACCGTGTAAATGATGCTCGCGAAGAAAAGCCCGACCTGTGACCAAAAAAACCAGCGCGGATGACGGCAAACCGCCATGGCCAGTTTGCCGAGCAGCCGCGCGAGAAAAGAATGTTCGCTCAACGCCTTCATGTCACAGCGCAAACCGATGAACGACAAACAAGCACGGATAAAATATTTTCAATCCGTGTTCTTCCGCGTCCATTCGTGGTTGAAAATTTTCCCGGCTCAATTCGTTTTCTCCACAAAAACCGCCGTGCCGTAGCACAGCACTTCAGTGATGCCGGGCGCGATTTCCGTCGCGTCATAACGCACGCCGATGACCGCATTCGCACCGAGCTGGCCCGCGTGCGTAAGCATCAGGTTGAATGTGTCTTCGCGTGCGCATTCGCACAGATTGGTATAAATCGAGATGTTGCCGCCAAAAATACTTTGGATGCTCGCGCCAAAATTGCCGACAATGGAACGTGAGCGCACCATGATGCCGCGCACCACGCCAAACGATTTCGTCACGCGAAAACCGGGCAGATCGAACGCCGTCGTTGTCAAAGGATGGGTCATGTCCATACTGTGAAATTGAATCCTACCACGCCCGCCCGCAAAAGCGAAAACTTCCGTTTGTAAATCTGGGAGGGACGCCGTGTCGGCGTCCCTAAAATGTGCTTGTTTTCTAAAATTATAGGACGGCGACACGCCATCCCTCCCGAATATTTCACGCCGGCGACAAAAACGAAAACGCCGGCAAGTTTCGCAAAACCGTGAAAACGAGCGCGATTAAAAGCAGCGGCCACAGAAATTTTATTGGGAAAAATTCAACGGTTGGTTGTCCACGCAATTTTTTGGCGGCAAACCAAGTTCCGCGCAAAGTCAGCGCGAAAATTCCGAATACGAACAGCGCATTATCGCGCAAAGCCGTTGAAAAATTTCCGTGCAGCAACGCATAAAGCGCACGCGTTGCGCCGCAGCCGGGACAATTCAGGCCGGTCAATCTGTGAAACTGGCAGACGGGGTAAAATCCGTGCGTGGTCGGATTGAAGAAAAAAATTATCGCCGCGATTCCCAATGCCACCGCGCCTAAAACAATTGCCGCAAACAAATTATTCGCTGAAGTGGCGTTGGAAATTTTTGGCGGCACCGCGTTCATTCAATTTGAATTGAAGTTCATCTGAAACTTTGACGGGTCGGTGGCAAGACTGATAATTGCCCAAACAATTCCCAAAAACAGGCTAGCGGCGGAAAGCACCAGACCAATGATGGCCAGCGTGCGTCCAGCTTCCGTTTCGCGGCGCGAAGAAAGTTGTGCCAGCGCGACGATGCCTAAAACCAAACCGACTAGATTAAACGGCATGCAGCACCAACAGCAGGGAATGCAAGAAATGATGCCGCAGATCAAACTCCACAAGGCGCAGGTGTTGGTTTTCAGCGACTGCGACGTGGCAGATTTCGGCGGCGAAATCGTTTGCGGTGCAGTGCCGAAATTTCCCGCGAATTCTGGCAACAAACCGACGAATGTCCAATCGCTCGCGCCGTCCGCGAAAATCGGTGTGCGGCTTTCGATGCGGCCTTGCGCGATCCACGCGTGGATTTGTTCCGCGCTGGTCGGGCCGTAAGTCTTGCCGTCGTTGCCGATGATCCGGTAATTCATTTTATTCCTCGCCGTTGGAAATTTTTCCCATGTCCGCGCACACGCCGCGTTTGGCGCTCGCGACAAATTCTAGCACGGTTTTCGCCGCCGGGCTGGTGAAATTTTTCTGCGCTTCGGCCAAAGCCGTCCGCAGATTTTTCCCACCGCGAAACAGCGCGTGATAAATTTTTTTCAATTCCAACCGTTGCTCGGCGGAAAATCCGGCGCGCCGCAAACCGATGACATTAAGGCCGCAAATTTCGTTATCGCGCAAGGCCACGCAGAACGGCGGCAGATCTTTGCTGATGGCCGAACCGCCTTGCATGATCGCCAGCGTGCCGACGCGCGTGAATTGATGCACGAGACAATTTCCTGAAATGAACGCGCGATCCTGCACAACCGCGTGGCCGCCGAGCAATGCGCCGTTCGCGATGATGACGTGGTCACCGACGGCGCAATTGTGCGCGACGTGCGCGTTCGCCATCAAAAAATTATTCGAGCCGATGACCGTTTCGCCGTCGGTTTTCGTCGCGCGGTGCACCGTGACGTGTTCGCGAAAAACATTATGGTCGCCGATGCGCACGCGCGTCGGTTCGTCCTTGTATTTCAAATCCTGCGGCGCATCGCCGATGACCGCGCCGGCGTGAAAATTATTTCCGCTGCCGATTTTCGTGACGCCGGTGAGATAAACGTGCGGCCCGACGATGCAATCCGCGCCGAGTTCCACGTCCGCATCAATCACCGCATACGCGCCGACGCGCACGCTGGAGTGCAATTTCGCCTGCGGACGAATAATGGCCGTCGGATGAATCATTTTCACCACAGATGAACACACTTGGGTGCGGATGAAAACTGAATTTTGACTCGTCCTCATCCTCATCCTAAAAAAATAAAATTCGAGGATGAGGACGAGGATGACGATGAGTATGATTAAACCGCAACGCGAAGATTCTTTGTTCCGTTGCGTATTCATGGTTAAATTGAAATGGAAATGACTGGCGTAGCCACAACTGAAAAAATCGGCAATCGGCAATCGGCAATCGGCAATTTGCCCGAGTTGCTCGCGCCCGCCGGCGATTGGGAATGCGCCAAAGCCGCCGTCGAAAATGGCGCGGACGCGATTTACTTCGGCCTCGAAAAATTCAATGCACGGATGCGAGCGCATAATTTCACCGAAGCCGATTTGCCGAAGCTGATGGAATTTTTGCACCGGCGCGGCGTGAAAGGTTACGTCACGTTCAACACGCTCGTTTTTCAAAACGAACTAGCCGACGCGGAAAATTATCTGCGTGCAATTATTTCTGCCGGGGTGGACGCGGCGATTGTGCAAGACGTCGGCATCTGCAAATTGATCCGCGAACTGTCGCCGGACTTTCCCATCCACGCCTCGACACAGATGACGATCACCAGTGCGGCGGGAATCGAGTTCGCCAAAAATCTCGGCTGCAATCTCGCCGTGCTCGCGCGCGAATGTTCCATCGCGGAAATTGAAAAAATAAATTCCGCAATCCTTACTCCGCAATCCACATTTCCCCTGGAAGTTTTCGTCCACGGCGCGTTGTGCGTCGCGTATTCTGGCCAATGTTTGACGAGCGAATCGCTCGGTGGCCGTTCGGCGAATCGCGGCGAATGCGCGCAAGCCTGTCGCATGCCCTACGATCTGATTTCCGACGGCGCGCAAGTTCCGCTCGGCGACAAAAGATATTTGCTCAGTCCGCAAGATTTGTCCGGCCTCGACGTTTTGCCCGAACTCGTCCGCGCCGGCGTTTCGTCGCTGAAAATCGAAGGTCGT
>JAMFSG010000131.1 GCA_026225155.1 Verrucomicrobiota bacterium | reverse complement strand
TTGATTCGGATTATGTTTATCGTTCGCACCCAGCACTTTGAGTTGTGCCAATGTGATTTCCGCAGGCGCAACGGCTCCGGCAAATTCCGCCGTGGCATTGTTGAAATAAAGATAGAAATCCGGCTTGGCCTGGGCGAGTTCGATCGGCGCATTCACACCGGCCAAACGCGCGGTCGTGGCGATTTTGCCGATGCCGAACGGTCCGATGTAACCACCATGGGAAATTTCAATCGGCGTCTCGGAGGTCAATGGAATCAGCGTGCTTTGATTATTCGTCGTGCCAACCACCACCCAGATTCCCGGCGCGTGCGGTGAAGTCGGATCGTTCGGATTCGCGGCGGGCGCCGGTGCTGGCGTCGCCACCGGCGTGACCGGTGCCGAAACCACTGCGGCGATGACGGCGGAAGAAACGCCGGCGGATTTCAACAAGGTCAAACCCGCGACGCTCGTGTCAAAATTAGATTTCGACGATTTGATTTTTTGGATGATGACGTCGTCGCCCAGATTCAATTTTTGCAATTGGATGACGGACGCGTCATTCAAGATTTCATCAGCCTTGGCGATTTGCGAGAACGCGAAACCCAACAAAACAACGGACAAAAAAGTGATGGCTTGAATTTTTTTCATGGTTAAAAAATAAATTGTTCAGCGCGCATTAATCTGAGCGATCGCATCCGCCGCGTCGCCCGCGACTTTGGGATCGGAATCCGACGTCAACGGTTGGATGGATGGAATGACGCTTTTATCGCCCAAAACGGCGAGCGTTCGGCAGGCATCGCGCTTGATATTTTTGTCGGGATTTTGCAGCAACGGCACAATTTTCGGAACGGTGCTCTGCGCTTTCAATCCGCGCAGCGATTTAAGTCCGTCGGTGATCGTGGCTTTGTCCGAACTGGCGAGCAGCGTCGCGATGTTATCCAGATCCGTGCTGCTCACATCGGCACCGATGATGCCGATCACGCGCGCGGCCTTGCGTTTGACGGTGATCCGCTGGTCGGCGAGCAGCGGTTTGATTTTCGCCTGCGCATTGGCGCTGGTTGGATAATTTTTTTCAATGCCTTGCAAGGCCGCCACGACTTCCTTTTCCTTGGACGACCCGAGGTCGGTGATGTATTCCGATTCGGATTTGACGCCGGCGCGGGCGGTCAGCGCCAGCGACAAGGTGAACACGCCCAGCAGCAGAAGTTTCCAGATATTTTTCATAAGTTTATTTCGTTTGGTTCTAGCGACAGTAATTACAAATTAACAATAAAAATGCCGGATTTGTCAACGGTTCAAAATCCGGCGGCGCGCGTTGACAGGAAAACATTTTTCTCTACGATGACTCGGCGGCTTTACGCAGGACAAAATCAGGCTGCCGAAAACCCAATCATGATCATCGCGCCCAAATTTTTACCAGCCGGCCCAGCGCGTTTCAATTTTCCCATCCTGTCCGCAATTTTGATTTTCCTTGTTGCGCTGGGAACTGGTTGCGCGGGCTACACTTCACGTTCGACGGTTGATCCGACGGCGGCAGCGGGGCGGTTGCGCAATGGCGGCGAACTTAAAACGGAAGTGGACGCGCTTGCCCGGCCATTGATCGTATCCGAAAATGTGCACGACATGGCGATTGGCGTTTTGACGCCGGATGGCCAGCCGCATTTTTTCAATTACAGCGTCACGACCAATAATTTGCCCGGCACAAATACGCTTTTTCAGATCGGTTCCATCACCAAGGTTTTTGTCGCCAGCCTGCTGATCATCCTCGAACACGAAGGGAAATTAAAATATACCGACACCGTCCGCAGCATCTTGCCACCGGATGTGAAAGTCAGCCCGGATATGGCCGATGTGACTTTGGGCGAACTTGCCGCGCACACTTCCGGCCTGCCGCGCGAACCGCATACGTTCCAACAATTGCGTTTTGTCGTGGCCTTTGTTTTTGGCGGCATCAATCCGTATATGTTCATAGACAAGGATTATATTGATCATCTCATCGCCACGCATCGTCTGCCGCCAAAAGCGAAGCGCAAATATAATTATTCCAATCTCGGCTACGGTTTGCTCGCGCATTTGATCGAGATCAAAACCGGACGTTCATTGCCGGATTTGATCCAGGAAAAAATTTGCGACCCGCTGAATTTGCACGACACGGTTTTCGTTTTGAATCCGGAACAACGCACGCGTTTGCAGCAAGGTCACGCGGGCGACGAACCGCGTTTCTGGCCGCGCAACGTCAAGATGAACGATTGGGACATGGGTGAAATCATGCGCGCGTCCGGCGAAATGTATTCCACGACCGCCGACTTGATGACGTTCGCAAAATCGAATCTCGGTCTGCTCGGCAATCCGCTTGATCCGTTGCTCGCAAAAAATGAACAGGTTCAAGTCCGCGCGCCGGGCGAAGACATCACTTACGGCTGGATGATCAATCGTTATCCCGCATGGGGCGCGAACATCCAATACATGAACGGCATCATGGCTGGTTATAGTTCGTATATCGGTTTGGAAACGGATAAAAAATTTGCCGTCGTCGTTTTGTATTCCAATTTCAACTGGCAGGATAAAATCGGTCACAACTTGCTCTTGCGGCTCGCCAATTCAAAAATTCAACCCGCGCCCGCCACGAATTCACCGGTTGCCGAGTCGCATTGAAAATTTAATTCTCGCACCGCCGCAAAATTCCACGCGAAATTTTTTGACTATGCGCCGACAAAACATTTTCCTGACTGGCGTGAATGAATCCGATGAACGACTTTACGCTTAAGTGAACCCGCAAGATTCCCAGACAAAACACTGGTCCGGCACCGGCCAATTGCGCGGTGGCCGTTCCGGCATCTGGTTTTTTGTCACCGCCATCCGCGTGCTGGGCCTGCGCGCCGCCTATGTGCTTGCCGTGCCGCCGGCGATTTATTTTTCCTTCGCGTCACCCGACGTTCCGGCCACGATGGATTTTCATCGTCGCATTTTCGGGCCGCTGCCGTGGTGGAAACGCCGCTGGTTCGTCTTCAAACATTTTTATTCCTTTGGTCGCGCGATCATTGACCGCGTCGCCATCCACAACGGCCAGACCAAACATTTTTCCTTTGAATTTGACGGCGATGAGCATCTGCGTGCCGCCGTCGCGCAAGGCCGCGGCGTTTTTTTGCTCACCGCGCATCTCGGAAATTGGGAAGCCGCCGGCCAATTGCTCACGCGCGTGGACGTGCCGATCAACGTCACCGGTTTCGACCGCGAACTGCCGCAAATCCGCGCGCTGCTCGAACGCAACTCGAAGAAAAAATTCAAACTCATTCCGCTCACCGGTGGCCCGACCGATGCCATCCCGCTCGTCGCCGCGTTGCGTCGCGGCGAAGTCGTCGCCATGCTCGGCGATCGCACTTACGGCAGTCCATCCGTGAAAGTTCCTTTTTGCGGCGGCACGGCCTCGTTTCCCATCGGCGCGTATGTCATGGCATCCATCGCCGGCTCGGCGCTGATGCACGTTTTCAGCCAGCGCGAATCCGGTGGACGCTATCGCTTCTTCGGTTTCCCGCCACAATATCCGCAGATGCCCGCGCACCACGAACGCGATGCCTACTTGAAAAAATGCGCCGGGCATTTCGCGCGCGACTTGGAATCCGTGATGAAGCGCGATCCGTTTCAATGGTATAATTTTTTTCCGTTTTGGGAAAATTCCGAAACGGTCAACAATCATGTCACGCGCGAATCGCGGCAAAAATCGCCGCTTGCCGCCGAACCATCGCCGACAAAGATTTGAACACGCCGGCTGACATCGAAAATCTGATTCCGCATCGCGCACCGATGCGATTCATCAATGCATTGATTCATTGCGATGAAAAAACGGCGACCGCAACGGCGAATTTTTCCGAAAATGATTTTTGTGTCGCCGATGGAAAAGTGATTGAAACCGCACTCGTCGAATGTGTCGCGCAAACTGTCGCTGCCGCGCTCGGCCAACGCGCGCAAAATAGCGGCGGTGAAAAATCTAGCGCGGCGGCGAACGGAATGTTGATCGCGGTTTCCAATTTCAAAATCATTTCGCAACCGTCCGCGGGTCAAAATTTACAGATCGAGATTTCTGAAACGCGGCGGCTCGGCCCGATGGTGATGATCCATGGGAAAATTTCCTGCGACGGGGCAATCGTCGCGACCGGAGATTTATCGCTGTATGCGTAATTTGTTGCGTGAGCCAGAAGTTGTCATTGCCGGCTGCGGCGCAATTTCCGCCGTCGGCTGCGGCATCGAACCGCTGCACGATGCACTCAAAAATAATTTGAGTGGCTTGCGGCCATCGGAAAAATTCACTTCGCCGCGTTTTCAATCCAACATCGTCGGTGCCATTCCAATTGACTGGTGGGGCGAGGGGGCGCGCGGGCCCGGCCTTGGCGAAAAAAAACTTGCCACCGCCCGCGCGGGCGGGCGCCCCCCCC
>JAMFSG010000130.1 GCA_026225155.1 Verrucomicrobiota bacterium | reverse complement strand
TTGCCACATGTGGCGGCTGACTTGGCCGTGCAATTCGCTGACGCCGTTCGCGGCGCGGGAAAGTTTCAGCGCGAGCACGGTCATGCAAAAGGTTTCCTGCGCGTTCGCCGGCGTGACGCGGCCGAGGCCGAGCACTTCATTGAGTGGCAAAGGCAGCAGCGTGAGATAACGCTGCAAGGCGTAATTCATCAAGTCCGGCGAAAAACGGTCATGACCGGCTTCGACGGGCGTGTGCGTGGTGAACAAACATTCCTGCTTCGTGAGCAATTGCGCTTCCGTCGCCGTCTTGCCGAGAGCGATTTTTTCGCGGATCAATTCCAGCGTGAGAAATGCCGCATGGCCTTCGTTCATGTGAAAGGTCGAAGGCGCAATGCCCAAACGGCGCAGCAAACGCACGCCGCCGATGCCGAGCAGGATTTCCTGCATGATGCGCGTCGTGCTGTCGCCGCCGTAAACGCGCGTCGTGAGATCGCGATAAAGCTGTTCGTTCTGCGGGAGATTCGTGTCGAGCAGATAAACTGGCACACGACCGACATTGACACGCCAAACCTGAAAGTCCACCGAGGCCATGCCGATCTCGACATTGCAGATCAGGCGTTCGCCATTCGCATCGAGCAGCGGTTCGAGCGGCACGTTGTGCGGATCAACCGGATTGTAAAATTCCGTCTGCCAGTTGTTCGCATCAATCGCCTGTTGAAAATAACCTTCGCGATAAAACAAGCCGATGCCGACAAAACCAAGTCCGAGATCGCTGGCGGATTTCGCGTGGTCGCCCGCGAGGATACCGAGACCGCCGGCGGAAATCGGGAGCGATTCGTGAAAACCGAATTCCGCGGAGAAATACGCGACGGGATTTTGGTGGAGCTTGGCGGCGTTCTTGTGGCACCAAGTATTTTGGTCGTTAAGGTAATTATTAAAATCGCGCAAGACCGAACGGACGATTTCCGCAAAGCCCGGTTCCTGCAAATGCACGCGCAGTTCGTATTCCGAAACCTCGCGCAAAACGGCGACGGGATTGTGATACATGTTCTGCCAGCCGCGCGGCGTGAGCTTGTAAAACAAATCCTGCGCTTCCTGATCCCAGCACCACCAAAGATTGCGGGACAATTGGTTCAGTCCGGCAACCAGTTCGTTTAACTCCGCGCCTGTCAAAGGTGTCGTCATAAATGAATTGAATTATTTTTGGGGATTCGCCGCCGGGTTGTGGCGACGCTGCGATGACACTAATTTCTAAAGCGCATATTCGCAAATAAAAAAACTTGGCGCGGGGTCGCATCTTTGTGCGCTTGGATTTTGGAAAGGACGAAACAAACACCGGCAGGTTCCCGGACGAAATTTAGCATTGTCAGCGTTAGGTTCTTTGCTATGCTCCACGTCCCTCGTCGCCGGAGATTTCCAGCGGCTGGGACAAACGGCCTTCAATTTCGTGTTCGTGTGAATGCGGAGCGGCCATAATAACATCAAACTATAATCTCGTTTCCGCGAGATGCCTCAAAATGAATTGAGGTTTTAACCAAAGGAAAATTGTGAGTAATGTCAGCACTGTCGGCGTAAAAGAATTGTTGGAAGCAGGCGTCCATTTTGGACATCAGACGAAGCGTTGGAACCCCAAGATGAAACCGTTCATCTTCGACGCGCGCAACGGGATCCACATCATTGATTTAAGCAAAACGGAAACGCAGCTCCAGACGGCGCTGAATTTCCTCGCCACCACCGTCCGCAAAGGCGGCAAAATTTTGTTCGTCGGCACCAAAAAACAGGCGCAGCAATGCGTGAAGGAAACCGCGAAAGAAACCGGCCAGTTGTTCGTGACCGAACGCTGGCTCGGTGGCACGTTGACGAATTACGCCACAGTCAAAACGTCCATCAAACGGCTCAAAGAAATTGAGAAGTGGGAAACGGACGGCACGATGAGCGGCTACGTCAAGCAGGAGCAGTCCGCGATCCGCCGCGAAGGCGCGCGTTTGCATAAATATTTTGACGGCCTGCGCGACATGGACAAATATCCCGCCGCGTTGTTCGTCGTGGACGTGAAACGCGAACACAATGCGGTCGCGGAAGCGAAGAAATTGAAAGTGCCGATCGTCGCGCTCGTGGACACGAACAGCGATCCCGATGACGCGCAATATCCGATCGCCGCAAACGACGACGCGATCCGTTCCGTGCGTTTGATTCTGACAGTCGTCGCGCAGACGATCACGCAAGCCCGCGCGGAATTTGAATCGAAGCGCGCACGTCGCCCGGACGAAACGCAGAAAACGGAAGGTCAAACGGCGGAAGCCGTTGAAATCGCCGCCGGCGATGATCCGACGACACCGGAAAGTTCACCGGCTGACGTGGCGAAATGATTCGCCCGAACCTTTTATTTTCAACTTTTAATCTTCAACCAAATTTATGGCTGAAATCACAGCGGCAAACGTAGCCAAGCTCCGGGAATTGACCGGCGTTGGCATGATGGAATGCAAAAAAGCGCTCGTCGAAGCGCAGGGCGACATTGACAAGGCGATTGATAACTTGCGCAAATCCGGCGCGGCGAGCGCGGCGAAAAAAGCCACGCGCGACGCCCGCGAAGGCGTGATCGCCCAATACATCGTGCCCGGCGGAAAATCCGGCGTGCTTGTGGAAGTGAATTGCGAAACGGATTTCGTGGCGCGCAACGAAGGCTTCCGCGCTTTCTGCGACGAGATCGCGAAAAAAATTGCGAACGATCCGAACGTCAATCTCGAAGCGGATCGCGAAGGCGCGGTTGGCAAGATGGGCGAGAATATCAAGTTCGCCCGCAACGCGCGTCTGGACGTTTCCGGCAATGGACTCGTCGCGGCTTACATCCACACCGGCGGCAAAGTCGGCGTGTTGGTGGAAGTCGGCGCGGGCAAAGCCGAAACGACCGGCAAGGAAGAATTCAAGCAACTCGTGAAAGACATCACGTTGCAAATCGCGGCAGGTTTCCCGCACGTTGTCTCGCGCGAAGAAGTTCCGGCGGCGGTCGTCGCCAAGGAACGCGAAATCGCGGCGCAGTCGGATCGTCTGAAAGGCAAACCGGCGGCGGCGATGGAAAAAATCCTCGCAGGTGTGCTGGACAAATTCTATCAGACTTACTGTCTCGTGGATCAAGGTCTCTTGACGCGCAATTCCGAAATCACCGTCAAGGAACACGCGGCGCAGATCAGCAAACAACTCGGCGACGAGATTGTGATCCGCCGTTTCGTGCGTTTCCAAGTCGGCGAAGTCGCGGCTTAAGCGAACCCTTCAAATAGTTTCAAAAGGTGTCTGGGAAACCAGACGCCTTTTTTGTTTTTACCGGCCGCCGTTGGCGTTCCTCGGCGTTGAAAAATGAACCACGCAATCCGCGCAATCCGCGGAAAAATTTTAATAAATTGGCGTCGTAAAAATGCGGCTCTAATCTCCGTCGGGTTCGCTTCCGGTCGCGTTTATTTTGACCTGGCCGGGCGGAGAGATAGGTTGCAATGGTTCCCAGAGCATTATAGTATCACGGGCTTTCAGCCCTAAAATCACGACGGGCGCGCATTTTTGCCCCGTAATAATCGTTTTGTTAAAATGGAACGAGATTGTTCCTAAAAATGATTAAATAAATGTTGCAAGCAAAAAGCAGTTTGTTTATATTCCGCCCTCCATTTGACCGGAGCCGCTTTAATTTATGGCCGGACTTTGGCCGAGAAAATTTTTAAGATAAAATGCCGACAATCAATCAATTGGTCCGTAAGGGCCGCACGAAAGTAGTTTATAAATCCAAGGCTCCGGCTTTGCAGGGTTCGCCGTTCCGCCGTGGCGTCTGCATCCAAGTCATGACGCGCACGCCTAAAAAGCCTAACTCCGCGATGCGTAAAGTCGCGAAGGTGCGTTTGACGAATGGCTACGAAGTCATCGCTTACATCCCGGACGAAGGTCACAATTTGCAAGAACATAGCATCGTGTTGATTCGCGGTGGCAAAGTCAAAGATTTGCCCGGTGTGCGCTATCACATCGTGCGCGGCACGCTCGACGCCGCCGGCGTGGAAAAACGTCGTGTCAGCCGTTCCAAATACGGCGTGAAGAAACCGAAGGCCAAAGCTGCCGCGGCGAAATAATTCAATTTAACTTTTAACACTCGAAAATAATGTCACGCAGACGTCAAGCTACCAGAAGGCCAGTTGCCAAAGATGGACGATTCCAAAGCACGCTCGTAGCGCGCTTGGTCAACACCATCATGCAGGGCGGTAAAAAGAGCACGGCTCAACGCATCGTTTACGGCGCGTTCGAAAGCATCTCGGAAAAAAACCCGGCCAGCAACCCGATCGAAATTTTGCAACGCGCCGTGGATAACGCCAAGCCGCGCATCGAAACGAAGGCCCGCCGCGTCGGTGGCGCCACGTATCAAGTGCCGTTGGAAATCCCGAGCGACCGTCAGAACGCGCTCGCTTTGCGTTGGATCGTTGATTTCGCGGATGCCCGCAAAGGCACGCCGATGAAAGCCGCGCTCGCATCGGAAATCCTCGAAGCCTATCAAGGGCAGGGGAACGCGATCCGTAAACGCGACGAAGTGCATAAGATGGCGCAGGCGAACAAAGCGTTCGCGCATTTCCGCTGGTAAAAATTTGAGCAAAATCAAAACGCCGAAGTCAAAGCTTCGGCGTTTTTTATTTTTGAGGTCCAAGTCTTAGGCGACTTAAAGGCCGAAAACAAAGCCGTTAAACAGTAAATTGATTGTAAATCAAGATTGCAATTTGTCCGGTAATAATGAAAATTCAGCGTTCGCAGATTTGACTCTATGAAAAAAATTATTCTTTCTTTGATATGTTTAAGCACCGTCGCGCCGCTCTTTGCCGAGGGCACGAAT
>JAMFSG010000129.1 GCA_026225155.1 Verrucomicrobiota bacterium | reverse complement strand
GCTGGACAATTAGAGCGTTTCGGCAAAGTCATCCGCGACGACCACGGCCATTTGCGTCTCGGCGAAATCGAATTTGGCCGCCTGATGAAAGAACTTCTCACCGTGCGCCTCGAAAAGCTCGGCATCAAGATGACGTTCATTGACAAGGATCTCGGCTACGAATTGCGTTGCGCCGACCCGATTCCGTTCGACGCCGAATACACGCGCGATCTCGGTTATGCCGCCGTGAAATTTCTGCGTTCGCCCGAAGCCGAAAAATTCGGCGCGATCATCAGTTTTGTGGACGGCAAAATGAATCCGTTGCCGTTCGATAATATGCTCGACCCGAAAACTGGCCGCATGCAGAACCGCAAGGTCAATGTGGACGGCGAAGCGTTTGAATGTGCGCAAGCCTACATGATCCGCCTCGAACGCGAAGATTTTGAGGACGCCAAGCAACTCGGCAAACTCGCGACTGTGATCAATGTGACGCCGGATGAATTCAGAACGCGCTTCGGCTATCTTGTCGGCGTGAAGTAAAATGGTTTTCATGTGAACGGCGGCGGAAAAATTCCACCGCCGTTTTTATTTTTTATTAGCCGTAAAAGAGCACAAAGAACGCAAAGGCAAAAAATCTTTTGTGTTCTTTGCGTTCTTTCGCGGCAAAGTTGTTTCTGATTTTTTTTGTCCCCTTCGTTTGTTTCGTGTATTTCGTGGTTGATAAATGAAACCGCTCGCGGACTGCAAACTTTACACCTTCGTGGACACGGCTTATTTGCATGGCCGCGCGCCCGAATTAGTCGCGCAACAACTCTGCGACGGCGGCAGTGATTTGATCCAGCTCCGCGCAAAAAATTCTTCACCCGACGAAATCCACGCGATGGCCGAAAAAATTCTGCCGATCACGAAACGCGCCAATGTCGGCCTCGTCATCAATGATCATTTGGAGATCGCCCGTGAAATCGGTGCAGATATTTGTCACTTGGGGCAGGAAGATTTTTTCGACGCCGGATTCAAAAATGTTTCCGAACTCAAAACTCAAAATTCAAAACTCAAAATTGGTTTGAGCACGCACGCGCCTGCGCAGGCGCAACGCGCACTCGACGCCGGTGCGGATTACATCGCCATCGGCCCGATCTACGCCACCGGCACCAAACCGACTGCCAAACCCGTGACGCTTGACTACGTCCGCTGGGCAAATGAAAATGTGAAAGTCCCGTGGTTCGCCATCGGCGGCATCAATCTGCAAACCGTTGATGAAGTTGTGGGTGCCGGCGCAAAACGAATCTGCATCGTCTCGGCAATTCTTAATTCGCTGGATGCCGCCAAGACTTGCGCGGAATTTCGCAAAAAACTGGAATAGCGAACGGCTTCATTTACCGAACATTTTCGCGACGATAAAAATCAAAAATGCGCCGCCCAACCCCCCGCCGAGCAAGAGGTAAATGAGTGAATAGCCGATGGCTCCAAACATGGGTATTAGAGTTGCGATCATGGCTTTTGATCAGCTTTTAAAATGCCAACGCGGTTTTCCCTGCAAAAGAGACGGTCCCGTTTTCCCTTTCCAATAAATTGCAAGATGCGCTCGCTGTATTCATGCGATATGCCATGATTTGGATTAAACGGGTGCGGATCAAAATATTGAGCTGCTCCTTCCATTGCAGAAAAAACCAGCGCAGTCGAATTACACCAGTTTGTAGGAAACTGCCACTTGTAACGTCTGCGTAGTGAAATCCCAAAAATCGTAAATTGAAATTTTTGCGCAGCCCGGATAGTTTTCACACCGTCACTTCGTTTTCCTCGGTGGTCGTTTGTTTCAATTCATCCAGCGCGCGGAAACGGTGCGCGGCGAAACCGGCTTCGACGCCGAGTTTGTTGGCGGGATTGATGATGCCGATGAGTAGCAGCGAGGGTTCGAGCACGCGGCGCATGTCCATGATGAGTTCGTCCGCCTTCACGCCCACGCGCACGGCGCGCACGACATAGACCGTGTCCAACACCGGCAATTGCAGATAAAGCTGCTTCACCGTGTCCGGCCATTTGTCATCCACCAAAACCACTTTTTGTCCGACGCTGAACATAAAACTGAAAATTAATTTTTGCGCGGCAATGTTTTTACGGACGGCTTTTTCATCCGTCGTTCTGAAGGTTTTCGGGTTAAGATGAAAAAGTTTTCACTGTGCCGATCACAATCAAAAGCTTCTCCGGCTTTTGCAAACGGCAATGTTAGGCGGCCTTTGCTATCGGCTTTGATGATTAACATGGCAACTCAATAATTCAATACGGCAGCGGAAATTTCGCCGTGAGTTCGCGCACGCGGGCGCGGACTTTGTGCGCGGCTTCGACGTTTTTGATGTCGAGCAGCACTTCGGAAATCATGTCGGCGATCGCGGCCATTTCGGGTTCTTTCATGCCGCGCGTGGTGACGGCCGGCGTGCCGAGGCGGATGCCGCTGGCCTGGAACGGCGAACGCGTTTCGTTCGGGATCGTGTTTTTATTCGTTGTGATGCCGGCTTCGTCGAGCGCGATCTGGCAATCTTTGCCGGTGATGCCTTTCGCGCCGACGTCCACGAGCATGAGATGATTATCCGTGCCGCCGCTGACGAGACGATAGCCGTTGCGTTTCATGCCTTCGGCAAGCGCGCCCGCATTTTTCACGATCTGCTGCTGATACGTTTTGAAACTCGGCTGCAACGCTTCGAGAAAACAAACAGCTTTCGCGGCGATGACGTGTTCGAGCGGACCGCCTTGGATGCCGGGGAAAATGTTGGAATCAATGTCCTTCGCAAATTTTTCGCGCGTCAAAATCAAGCCGCCGCGCGGACCGCGCAAGGTCTTGTGCGTCGTGGTCGTCACGAAATCCGCATGTTCCATCGGGCTCGGATGAATTCCCGCCGCGACGAGACCGGCGATGTGCGCGATGTCCGCAAGCAGATACGCGCCGACTTCGCGCGCGATTTCGCCCATGCGTTTGAAATCAATGATGCGCGGATACGCGCTCGCGCCGATGGTGATCATCTTCGGCTTGTGCTCGCGCGCCATCGTCGCGATCTGGTCGTAATCAATCCGCTCGCTGTCTTTGTTCACGCCGTAGTGGACGATCTCAAAAAACTTTCCGGAAAAATTCGCCTTGTTGCCGTGCGTCAAATGTCCGCCGTGGCTCAAATCCATCGTCAACATCTTGTCGCCCGGTTTCAGCACGGAAAAATAAACGGCCATGTTCGCGCCGGAACCGGAATGCGGCTGGACGTTCGCGTGTTCGGCACCAAACAATTTTTTCGCGCGGTCAATCGCGAGCTGCTCGATGCTGTCCACGTTTTCGCAGCCGCCATACCAGCGTTTTTTCGGATAACCTTCAGCGTATTTATTAGTCAGCACGGAACCTTGCGCTTCCATCACGGCAGGCGAAGTAAAATTTTCGGATGCGATCAGCTCGATGTTTTCCTGCTGGCGCTGGCGTTCGTGTTCGATCGCGTTGGCGACTTCGGGATCAACATTGTGCAGCCGCAAATTGGCCGGCGCGAATTTGGTGCCGAGTTTCAAAACGCGGCGTTCGTGGCGTCCGCCTTCAAACTTTCCAGCGATGAACGCATCGAGAATTTTTTTGGCTTTTTCGATCGTCGTTTTGTGGCCGCTCAAACAAAGGACGTTCGCGTCGTTGTGACGGCGCATCAAACTCGCGTCTTCTTCGTCTTCGGCTTGACCCGCACGCACGCCAGCATATTTGTTTGCGACGATGCAAATGCCGACGCCGCTAGTGCAAAACAGAACACCGAGTTCCGCACTGCCGTTAGCGACGGCTTGCGCGGCGGGCGCGGCGAAATCGGGATAATCATCCGCCGGATCTTTCGTGTGTGCGCCAAAATCTTTCACTGTCAGGCCGCGCGCCAAGATGTAAGCCTTGAGCGCTTCTTTCATTTCGAAACCGCCGTGGTCGGCGCCGAACGC
>JAMFSG010000128.1 GCA_026225155.1 Verrucomicrobiota bacterium | reverse complement strand
GCGGCGGGCGCGGTTGTAAAGCTTCGGCTCGCGGCGGATTTTCCGCACGATCGCGCGGTGCATGGCCAAGTCCACCAAGTCCACCCATTGGTGGCTCAACGGCGGCGGTATTTTTGGCGCGGCTTTTCGCATATCTGAATTTCTGCCAGAAATTTCCGGCGAGTTCAAGGCGCATCAAATTTTTCCAGAAAGCATTTGACGCATCCTGAAACTGTTATATCATCCTATCTTGATACGTCAATATGTTGTTGGCGTGAAACTAAAATATTCCATGAGCAATCGTTACATCTTTTCTTCCGAATCCGTTGGCGAAGGCCATCCGGACAAAGTCGCCGATACCATTTCCGACGCCGTTTTGGACGCCTGTTTGTCGCAGGATAAGTTCAGCCGCGTCGCCTGCGAAACGTATGTGAAGTCGAACATCGCCATCATCGGCGGCGAAATCACGACGAAAGCGAAATTGGATTTTGTGAAAATCGCGCGCGATGCGATCCGCGAAATTGGTTATGTCAATGACGACGATGTGTTTCATGCGGACAAAGTTTTCGTGAATGTCATTGTCACGCAACAGTCGCCGGACATCGCGCAAGGCGTGGACGCGAAAAAAGCCAAGGGCAAAAAAACGGCGAAGCAAGGCGCGGGCGACCAGGGTTTGATGTTTGGTTACGCTTGCAACGAAACGCCGGAACTCATGCCGGCGCCGATCATGTTTGCGCATCGTCTCGGCAGCGAATTGACGCGCATCCGCAAGGCGGGCGGCGCGAAATGGTTGCGTCCGGATGCGAAATCGCAGGTTTCCGTCGTTTATGAAAACGGCAAGCCAGTGGCGATTTCCAACGTCGTCATTTCCACGCAGCACGCGGCGGATGTCGAACACGCGGAGATCGAAAATTTCTGCATCGCGAACGTCATCAAAAAAGTTTTGCCGAAAAATTTGCTCACGGACAAAACGGAATTTCTCATCAACCCGACCGGCCGTTTCGTCGTCGGCGGACCGCAAGGCGACACGGGTTTGACCGGCCGCAAAATCATCGTTGATACTTACGGCGGTTCGGCACCGCATGGCGGCGGCGCTTTTTCAGGCAAGGATCCGACCAAGGTAGATCGTTCGGCCGCGTACGCGGCGCGGTATCTTGCAAAGAACGTGGTGGCGGCCGGCCTTGCCGATCGCTGCACCATTCAGCTTTCCTACGCCATCGGCGTATCGAAGCCCATTTCCTTCTATGTCTCTACCATAGGCGGCAAAGTGGATGAGGCGAAGCTAGAGAAGGTGCTACAGGAGTTGATGGACCTTACACCGCGCGGTATCCGAGAGCACTTAAAGCTCAACCGCCCTATCTATACGCGCACTGCGGCATACGGGCATTTTGGCCGGGAGCCGGAAAAAGACGGTGGATTCAGTTGGGAAAAAACGGATCTGGTCGCGGAATTGCAGCGCCATTTCGGCGCTTCGGCTTCGGAAACCCTGATCGATTTCGGCGTTAGCCGACGCCATCTGGCGTTCGGCGCTGGCGATATCCGGGCGGCGTTGCAGCAGCACCGATGGCACTGTCGGCGGCACGATTGGCACGCGACCGATATCGGTGCTGACGGCGACTGCGAAATCTGACGGTGCCTGACCGGTCAGGACCGCTATGGCATGTTCCAGCTGCGCGCG